>JBGPUS010000082.1:0-7829 GCA_041491325.1 Nitrospirota bacterium
CCCATGGCCTTGGACTCCATGATGCCTTCCCGCCAGCCGCGGCGAAAATCTTCGTAATAGAATTCAATGCCGTGTTGCGCGGCCATCTCTTTCCCGATCCCGAGGATGAGGTCATGTTTCTGGTACTTGCTGTAGAGCAGGGACGTGGTGAACGCGGCGGCTTTTTTTTCCGCGGCAGCGGCGCCTGCCGCATCGAGCCTGATTCGGTAACACTGTTCGCACCGCCGGGGCCCCAGGCCCGCTATGCGGAGCAAAAAGGGATCAAGATCGTATCCGTCGCGGTACGAGACTTCAAGACCTACCCGGAGCGAAAAATCCTTTACCGTATCAAGGCGTCTGCGATACTCCAGGTAAGGATGTATGTTTGGATTATAGAAATAGCCGACAGGCTTCAACCCCTCCTCCTTTAAACGGAAGTAGGGATACAGAGCGCAGGGGGCGCAACATATGTGCAAGAGAATTTTCATAAACTAAATCTGCCCTCAACCTCTTACAAAAAGGGAAAATGCCTCCCTTTGAAAAAGGGAGGTTGGGAGGGATTTCCCAAATAAGGTACTCACTGGTATCGTAAAACCATTAAGGCGGCTTTTACAGAAGCCTTTCTTGAGAAATCAAAGGCTTCTTTCTATCGAGATATTCATATGCAAGACGCGTCGCCTGTCTTCCCCGCGGGGTCCGGTCGAGAAAGCCTTCCTGGAGCAGGAACGGTTCGTACACGTCTTCGATGGTGTCTTTCTCCTCGCTCAGCGCGGCGGCAAGGGTATCAAGCCCTACCGGCCCCCCATCGAACTTGTCGATGATCGTCAGGAGAAGCCGCCGGTCCATGTGGTCCAGCCCCTTCGCGTCAACTTCAAGCCTTTCCATGGCGCTGGTCACGAGCTCCCTGGTAATAACTCCGTCGCCCTGCACCTGTGCAAAGTCCCTTACCCTTCGAAGCAAGCGATTGGCGATCCTCGGCGTACCGCGTGAGCGGCCGGCTATTTCCGAGGCTGCGTCCGCCGCGGTTGTAACCCGGAGCAGGCCCGCGGACCGCTGCACGATCTTCCTGAGCTCTCCGGGAGCGTAGAAGTTGAGCCGGTCAATGACGCCGAAGCGGTCTCTGAGCGGAGAGGTCAGGAGCCCGGTCCTCGTGGTTGCGCCGACAAGCGTGAAGCGCGGTAAATCGAGTTTTATGGAGCGCGCTCCCGGTCCTTGCCCCACAATGAGGTCGAGCTGAAAATCTTCCATGGCCGGATACAGGATCTCCTCCACCACCCGGTTCAAGCGATGGATCTCGTCAATGAACAAAACATCGCGCTCCTGAAGGTTCGTGAGGATCGCAGCCAGATCTCCGGCGCGTTCCAGCACGGGTCCGGACGTGGTTTTTATGCCCACGCCCAGTTCATGCGCTATGATGTTCGCGAGCGTGGTCTTGCCGAGCCCCGGGGGCCCGCAGAACAGCACATGATCGAGCGCCTCGCCCCTGCCTTTGGCAGCTTCGATAAAAACGCGCAGATTCTCCTTGATCCGGTCCTGACCGACAAATTCCTCGAAGCGGACCGGACGGAGACTCCCGTCGAGGCGACAGTCATCGTCATTCTCTTCTGCTGCTATGATTCGGTTCGTCATTGGTCCTTTATCGTCTCATTAAAACATTTAGCGCTTCCCTGATGAGCTCTGCAAGAGAAAGGCCGGATCGGTTATTCTCCGCCTTTTTGAGCGCTTCTTCCGCCAGCGGTTTTTTATATCCCAGGTTCATGAGCGCGGAAAGGGCGTCTTCGGCATTTCCTGTCTCGTGCGTTCCCGGCTCCCGGGAAATGGAAGCCGCAAGGGATGACATCTTGTCTTTCAATTCGAGAACCATTCGCGCGGCGGTCTTTTTCCCGATGCCGGGAATGCCGCACAGTTTTGAATCATCCGACGCTTGTATGGCCTGGGAAAGATCTCGCACCGATAAATTGGAAAGCACCGCAAGCGCGAGTTTGGGGCCGATGCCGGAAACGCTCAGGAGGAGCAGAAACATGTCCTTTTCCGACTCGGTCAAAAAACCGAAGAGCGAAAGCGAATCCTCGCGTACATGGGTATGGATATGAAGGTTGATTTCGTCGCCGCCTTCCGGAAGGCCTGCGTACGTGGAAAGCGGCGCGAAAACCCGGTAGCCTACTCCGGCGACATCCAGAATGAGGTAGTCCGCCGCTTTTCGGCGAAGCCTGCCTGTGAGCGAAGCAATCATCTCGTCTTGCCGGAAATCCTGAAGCCGCTCATTCCCCTGCCTGATGATTGGCGCAGGGATGCCGGTCTCTTGAGAATCTCTCTCATACGGGAGGAATGAATGTGGCATATCGCCGCAGCCAGCGCGTCGGCCGCGTCCGGGGGAGTTGGGACTTTCGGGAGATCAAGGAGCACCTTGACCATCAGCTGGACCTGTTTTTTCTCGGCCCTTCCGTTTCCCACCACCGCCTGCTTGACTTCCAGGGGAGCGTATTCAAAAACAGGAAGCCCCGCGTTCATGGCCGCCAGGATGGCGACCCCCCGGGCATGGCCGAGCTTGAGCGCGGACTTGATGTTTTTCGACACGAACAAATCCTCGACCACGACCACATGGGGCTTGTACTGGTCGATAACTTTTACCAGTTCCTCATAAATCTTCTTGAGCCGCCGAGGAAACGGCTGCTTGGCCGACGGACTGATGCCGCCCGACGCTATGTGGAACAGTTTATGGTCTTCTTCCGAGATCACGCCATACCCGCTGGTCAGCGTCCCCGGATCCACCCCTAATACCCTCATACCGTCCCCCCTTCGGACCCCGTCTCAGGCGTTTGCCGCATTCATCACTTCTTCCGGAATATCGAAGTTGGCATAGACGTTCTGCACGTCGTCGTTATCTTCGAGCGTCTCGACCAGCCGAAGCATCTGCAGGGCTTCTTTCCCTTCAAGCTTTACATAGGTCTGCGGTACCGCGGTTATTTCCGCGACTTCCAGGGGAACGCTCGTATCCTCCAGGGCTTTCTTCACTTTTTCAAAATCATTCATCGCAGTCGTGATTACGAAGTTATCGTCTTCGGTCTGCATGTCTTCGGCGCCCGCCTCCAGGGCCGTGGTCATGAGCTTTTCCTCATCGGCCTTGGCTTTGCTGACCACGATATACCCTTTTTTATGGAACATCCAGGAGACGCACCCCGCCTCGCCCATGTTCCCGCTGGACTTACCGAAGATATTACGAATTTCGGCGACGGTCCTGTTCCGGTTGTCCGTCATGGATTCGACCAAAACCGCCACGCCGCCCGGGCCGTACCCCTCGAACAGTATCTCTTCGTACGAGACCCCCGGCAGTTCTCCCGTGCCTTTTTGGATCGCGCGCTTGATGTTGTCCGCCGGCATACTGACGGACTTGGCCTTGGCCACGGCTGTCCTGAGCCGCGGGTTTCCATCAACATCGCCCCCGCCGAGTCTGGCCGCTACCGTTATTTCCTTGGTGATCTTGGTAAAGGTCTTTCCCCGCTTCGCATCAATGGCGGCTTTCTTGTGTTTCGTCGTTGCCCACTTTGAATGTCCTGACATGAAACCTCCCTGTGAAAATCAAATTCCACTATCCAAATCACAACTTCCAAATAATTCCCAAACTTAAAGTTCTAATTTCAAAATTGTATGGTTATTGCGCTTTGGCTATTGGAGCTTATCGGTCATTGAGCGCTTGTTTATTGGTGCTTGCTTCCGTGCTATTTTTCCGTCGCTTGCAGTTCATGCTCGATCTCTTCCTTGAGCTTCGTGAAGATCATCCGGCCAGCCGCCGTTTGCAGAACGCTCGTGACCGCAACATCCACGTTTTTATTAATATGCTTGCGCCCGTTTTCCACGACGATCATCGTTCCATCATCAAGATACGCCACACCCTGTCCCGCTTCCTTGCCTTCCTTGAGCACGAAGACGCGCATGCTCTCTCCCGGCAGCGCAACGGGCTTCACTGCATTCGAAAGATCGTTGATATTGAGCACCTTGACGCCCTGGAGCTCTGCCACTTTATTCAGGTTGAAATCGTTCGTGATCACCTTGGCGCCGATTTTTTTGGCCAACGCGACCAGTTTGCTGTCTACTTCGCGTATTTTGGGAAAATCCTCCTCGGTAATGCGGACTTCCATGTGGCTCATCTTCTGGATGCGGTGCAGAATATCGAGGCCCCGCCTTCCCCGCGCGCGTTTGAGGGAATCGGATGAGTCGGCGATATGCTGGAGCTCGTGCAGAATAAATTGCGGAATGATGATCGTGCCGTCGAGGAATTCCGTTTCACAGACGTCGGCGATCCTCCCGTCGATAATCACGCTCGTATCCATGATCTTGATGTTCTCTTCCGTGCCGCTCTTGAAGAGCTTTCTGATGTTCGCCGGATTGAACCGCTCCCCTTCGCGAATGCCGATGGTGATCCCGAGGTATCCGAAAAAACCGTTCATGAGCAGAAGGATGAAGTTCACAATGCTCTTCTCAAGCGGCACGAGTTTGAGCGGAGCTGCGATGATGTTCGCGGACGTTAATCCGAGGATGAAGCCCAGTATGCCGCCGACGATGATCTTTAAGGACACCCTGCGAAACATGAATTCGGTAAGAATAATCAGGGCGGCGACGCCGAACCCGATCGCCATGCCCTCCGTTTTGCTGACCTGGTCGTAGATCTGGGTGGAAACATAGTAACCGAGCAGCGTGCCTAAAAACAGGAAAATGATACGAATAAGAATAAGTCCCACGTTCCTCACCTCCTTAAGGGAGAAAAAATAAAGCACATGATGCGTTCATAAAAGTAGAAATTGCCGTCCCGGCAAAAATTGACGACCGTTGAGCGCTGAAGCGCCGAACCGAAAAAACAAATTGAGGGACTTCTCCGCCTTGGAGAAAAAAGCTATTCCGGCTTGACGGTAACAAACAGGTCCTGTCCTTGCCGTCGGATAAGGAACAATATTCTGTCTTTTTTCTTTATTTTAGAACCTGTTTTTTTATAATCCTCAATAGTCGTGATGTTCTTCTGATTAATCTGCAGAATAATATCGCCGGGCCTTATCCCCGCCTCGACGATCCTGCTGGCCGGGTCGGCCTTTACCACGACCACGCCTTTCTCGTCTTCATCGATGCCGAAACGTCGCGCAAGATCGGGCGTCAGCTCGCGCACGACGATTCCCGAGAGCGCGCTGCTCTCCTCCTGGTTGTTATTTCCGGGTTCGCTTTCACGCGAAGTAGTTTCAGCGATTTTCTTAGGCAGTTCGGCGATGATAACATCGACATCCAGCTCCTTCTTGGCTCGCAGAAGCTTGATTTTTACGGTCGTTCCGATAGGAGTCTGCGACACCATGTTTCTGAGATGGCCCGTGTCCTCAACGATCTTCCCGTTTATTTGGAGGACCACGTCCCCCTGCCTGATCCCCGCTTTATCCGCCGGACTGCCCTTCATAACGCCGCTCACGAGTGCGCCCTTCAGGTCTTTGACGCCGAATTCATCCGCAAGGTCCGATGTAACTTCCTGGATGCTCACCCCGAGCCAGCCGCGCACCACTTTCTTATACTGAACGAGACTGTCCATGACCTGGCGGGCCATGCTGCTCGGTACGGCAAATCCGATCCCCTGATACCCGCCGGTCCTCGACAAGATCGCGGTATTGATGCCGATAAGCTCGCCTCGCGTGTTGATGAGGGCGCCGCCCGAGTTGCCGGGATTGATAGCGGCGTCGGTCTGGATAAAATCCTCATAGTCCGCGATGCCGACGTTCGCCCGCCCCACGGCGCTGATCACGCCCATGGTCACCGTCTGATTGAGCGCAAAGGGATTCCCGATCGCAAACACGATCTCGCCGACCTTCAGCTTGTTGGAGTCTCCCCACGGAAGCGGCGTAAGACCCCTGGCGTCGATCTTGATGACCGCGATGTCGGTCTTGGGATCAGCGCCGATAAGTTTTGCCTTGTAGTCCTTCTTGTTCGAGAGCAGGACCTTGATCTCTTGCGCTTTTTCGATCACGTGGTTATTGGTGACGATGTACCCGTCCTCGGACACGATAACGCCCGACCCCAGGCTCTGTTCCTTGTGCTCTTTCGGGACATTCGGATGCGGAAACTGGTCGCCGAAAAACCTCCGGAAGAACGGATCATCAAACAGGTCGTTTGGGGCCTCTTCTCTCGCCTTGATGACCCGGGTAGTGGATATGTTCACGATCGACGGCGTTGCAACCGCCGCGACTTCGGATTGAGCATCGGAGAGCTGCGTCAGGATATCCACGGACTTGGATGATACCTGGCTCTTTGCCGGGAGCGGCGTCATGATTCCCAGGTGCGATGAAAGCACGAGGCCTACGAACACGCCGAGGACAAGAATGAATGCGGAAGACAAAAAGACTCTCTTTTTATTAATCATGGATGATATCATACCTCCCTCAGATTTTCCTGCGCGGCATGAAGCGTCCCTGAGCTCCGCTCTTTGTATTTTACCAGATATAAGAGAATCTTTTCAAGCCTTTTTATTATTGACAAAAAAGGAAGGCGCCCTATAATACAAGCGTCATCGATACTTCCGGAATCTTCTGACAAGGATGGCCACGTTTGCCCGCTCATCGTCCCTCGAAACGACTCGACCCGCGCCGTATAGAACGCCTCGACAAGGAGTATATCTGGCACCCGTTTACCCAAATGCAGGAGTGGCGCGACGAACCACAAATCATCATCGAGAGCGGCAAGGGAAGCCTTCTCACCGACATTCATGGAAAGCGCTATATTGACGGCGTGTCGTCGCTCTGGGTAACGGTCCACGGCCATAGGAAAAAAGAGCTTGATGACGCCGTGGCACGGCAACTGCGGAAAATAGCCCACTCCACCCTCCTCGGCCTCTCGAATGTCCCCGCGGCCGAGCTGGCGGAAAAACTCGTCCGCATCGCTCCGCCGGGGCTGACAAAGGTCTTCTACTCGGACAGCGGTTCCACGGCCGTGGAGATCGCGCTCAAAATTGCGTTTCAGTACTGGCAGCAAAAGGGGACAACGTTCAAAACGAAGAAAAAATTTATATCGCTCAAGGAAGCGTATCACGGCGACACCCTCGGATCGGTCAGCGTGGGCGGGATCAATCTGTTCCATCAGATCTATCGGCCGCTGCTCTTTACCTCATACAAAATAGAGACACCCTATTGTTACCGTTGCGGGAGGGGCAAAACCTATCCTTCCTGCGGGCTGGCCTGCGCCGAAGCCGCTGAAAAAATAATCCGGCGCCGCAGCGATGAAACCGCCGCGCTTATCATAGAGCCTTTGGTGCAGGGTGCTGCGGGCATGCTCGTACAGCCGCCGGGATACCTCGCGCGAATAAGAAAACTCTGCACCGACTACAACATCCTCATGATAGCCGATGAAGTCGCAACGGGTTTCGGCAGGACCGGCGCCATGTTCGCCTGTGAGCACGAAGCCGTGGCTCCGGATATCATGTGCGTTGCCAAAGGGATCACGGGCGGATACCTACCGCTCGCCGCTACACTCGCCACCCGTGAAATTTACAACGGGTTCCTGGGAGAACACCGGCAGCTTAGAACATTCTTTCACGGCCACACCTATACCGGAAATCCGCTCGCGTGCGCGGCCGCCAATGCCAGCATCGATTTGTTTCGAAAAGAAAAGACCCTTACCGTGTTGCAGAAAAAAATAGCGTTTCTGTCGCGGGAGTTGGAGCACTTCAACGGACTGGACAAGGTAGGCGAGGTCAGACAACGGGGATTTATGGTAGGTATCGAGCTCGTTAAAGACAAACGCTCGAAGAAGCCCTATTCCCTCGAAGAAAGAATCGGGGTCAAGGTCATCCTGGACTGCCGCAAACACGGCCTCATTATTCGCCC
>JBGPUS010000083.1:0-7817 GCA_041491325.1 Nitrospirota bacterium
CCGAAAAGCCTGTGCAGGGATCGCCCCTTCCCGGAGCACAACCGGCGTGTCCGAGGTCACATCCACCACGGTCGAGGGCCTGCTTTCGGTCGCGCTGCCCGCGTCGAGGATCAGATCAACCATGCCCCCGACGGCGAGTGCCGCTTCCTCCGCGCTTCGCGGGTCCTGCCCACCCGAACGGTTCGCGCTGGTCCCGGTAAGAGCTGAGCCGACGAAAGCGAGCAGGTTTCGCGTTAACGCGTTGCCCGGGATCCGGAGCCCAACCCTGCCGGTCCCCGCGGTCAGGTCCCCGAGCACGTCGTTCCTGGCCTTAAACACGAGCGTGAGCGGCCCCGGCCAGAATTTCTTCATGAAAAGTTCAGCCCGCGGCGTAATCTCGTCGGCCCATTCCCGTACTTCGGAAATATCATGTATCAGAAGCAAAATGGGCTGGTCAACGCGCCTGCCTTTGATCTCGAAAAGTCTCCTGACAGCAAGCGCATTTTTTGGGTCGGCGCCGAGGCCGTACAAGGTATCCGTCGGATACACAACCACTCCGCCGGCGCGGACCGTTTCACGGCATCGGGAAAACTGCGGATTAGGGTGCGTTGCATCGATATGAATAATCTCGGCCATAGAACGCGCGGGTTTCAATTTTCGTCCGCTTTAACGCGGGCCTTCCGTCTGGAGCGCCGTTCCTGTCCGTTCATCAGGATAATGTCTCCATTGTCCCGCATAACCGCCGCGGCCACAACCGGGCATTTTACCTTGAACAGGAAAAAAATACGTCTGTCACGGATGTTCGTCAGCGTCTCGAAATTCGCCTGTCCTTTACTGAGGATCAGGTCCGCGGAGCGGAATTCATCGAGGAACCGCGGAGAACATGCTTCGAGCAGGGTGCCGATACCGTCGTTCCCGTTGTCGATGACCGTGGCGCATTCAGAAAGGCCAACGGCTGCTGCGTCGGCAAGCGTAGCGTCGTTTATCACCGGCGAGCCCTTAACCGCGGCAATCACCTCTTTACCTATATCCCGGAGAATTTCTATAAGGACCCGGTCGAACACGAGTTCGCCCGCGTTATCGCACAGGTACAGAACACGGCGCGCCGCATCGACGGCCCGGGAAAAATCCTGGAAAGCGGCTTCGGACAGCGGCAAGCGGAACGACTCCGCTACGGAACAGTCCAGGTCGATGGTATCATAAACGCCGAAATCGATCACGTTCCCCGCGAGCGCGACGCGGACACCGCCTTCAAGACGATCGGGCATTTCCATCGCCATGCGCCGGAGCGCCGGAAGCAGGTCGAGCGCGATGCGGTTATAAGTCTCTTTGACCCCTTGATAAGGGTCAAGGCCGGTTTCCTCCCGGAGCAACCGGTGAATAAGCGTCGTGGTCCGAGCCGGGACTTCCTCAAGGGATGCCTGCTCGATGAGCAAAGCTGCCTTGCGCTCGATCGAGAGGCCCTGATCGCCGTTAACGCCGGCATAGCGCAAAGTCCGGCGCACCTGTTCGAAGAAGCACGGCAGACATTCGAGGTCGGTCTTCACACTGCCTGCCCCGGAGCAGGCCCTACGGCCCCGCCCGGCTTCTTCTTCCACCGCCTGCGCCGAGGTTTCTTTTTGGCCAGAGCGGCATCACTTGCCTGCTCCGGCTCCTTCGGCAGAGGCGCGGCCGGGGACATCGCCGCAAGCCGCTTGGACTTTTCCTCTACTTCGCGTTCCATTTCAACTTTGTAGACCTTCAGGCGGTTCGCAACCTTCACGTCGCTCAGGGCGATGATCTGAGCGGCGAATACTCCCGCGTTCTTTGCTCCCGCCTTGCCGAGCGCCATGGTCGCCACCGGCACACCGCCGGGCATCTGCACTGTAGCAAGAAGAGCGTCGAGCCCCTTGAGCGGCGACGAATCGATCGGCACGCCCACCACCGGCAGCGTCGTCTGCGAGGCAATCACCCCGGCCAGGTGCGCGGCCCAACCCGCGCCCGCTATGAGGACCTTGAGTCCGCGCTTTTCCGCGCTCTGGCCGTATTCGATCGCCTTTTTCGGCGTGCGGTGGGCCGAAGCTATCGTCATCTCAAATTCTATGCCGAACTCCTGGAGCATGGCCGCCGTTTCCTGCATCACCGGCAGGTCCGAATCGCTCCCCATCAGTATTCCCACAATCGGCTTACCCATGTAAACTCCCTTCTCGTGTATTCGTGGATGGTAAGTACAATATCAAAGCTCTTTCACATCATCGACGAATATCGTTTCTATTCCAAACGCCTCCCGGACAACCGGCATCAAGGCCTTTACCCCGACGGTTTCCGTCGCATAATGGCCGGCGACAATAAGGGTCATGCCGTAATCTTTTGCCGAATTGAACGTCGCCAGATCGACTTCGCCGACCAGGAAACAATCCAGACGATCCTTCACCGCTTCGTGCAGGACGCTGCCGCCGCCCCCGGAGATGATCCCGATAGAACGGATCTGTTCCTTACCGAACCGCAGGATGCGGCATGGCGCTTTGAGCTGCTTATGCAGTCTCGCCGCAATGTCGTCCGGGCTCATCGTCTTTCGCAAGGACCCCGCGTAACCGATTTTGAGGCCGTGATACCTCCCGAATTTGCGAAGTTCGCACAGGTCGAGCATACGGGACAATTGTATATTGTTGCCGTACTCTTCGTGCAGATCAAGCGGCAGATGCGCGGCATACAACGCAATGTTGTTTTTTTTCAGGCACTCGGCCCGCGCGTTCGCCAGGTCCCTGTCCTTTTGATGCCTCCACTTGATGCCATGGTGCACAACGAGCAGTTCGACACCCTGTTTTTTTGCTTTTTCAAACGTAGAGATGCACGCATCAACGCCGAAGCCGACCCTGCCGATCCGCCCGGCTTTACGGGAGCGGACCTGCAGGCCGTTCATTGAGGCGTCCTCTATCGTATTGACCCGCAGCGTCTTATTTAAAAAACGCGTGATGTTCCCGATCGTCGCTGTTTTCAATTTGTCCCGCTCTTATGTCGCCCTACCTGTGTTCATCCATGAGTTCCGCGAAGCAGAACCCGTGGTTTCAATATCAGCACAGAACTTAGTTCCCCGTTTCAAGCGCCCGCGCGCCAATGTCCATGCGAAATTGGGCGCCTTCAAAAGAGATTTCGCGTACGCCCGCGTAGGCGTGGTCGATAGCCGCCGCAACCACGGGTCCCAGGCCGGTCACGCCGAGCACCCTGCCGCCGTCGGTCACGGCTTTTCCGTCTTTCAGTTTCGTGCCGGCATGAAACACCATCACGTCGTTGCACTTTGCCGCGTTCTCAAGGCCCTTGATCTCCTTGCCCTTCTCATAATCGCCGGGATATCCGCCCGAAGCCATGACCACGCACACGGCCGATTCCGCTTTCCACTTGATGTCGATCTTCGACAAGTTACCGTCGAGAATGGCTTCAATGATGTCTATCAGGTCCGTATCCAGTCTCATCATGACCGGTTGCGTTTCTGGGTCCCCGAACCGAGCATTGAACTCAAGTACTTTGGCTTCATTGTTATTGATCATGAGCCCTGCATACAAGATCCCTTTGAACGGGCGTCCTTCTTTTTCCATGGCCTGCACGGTCGGGACCATGATCTGTTCCATCACCAGGCGCTCCAGTTTTTTGGTAACGACCGGCGCGGGAGAGTAAGCGCCCATGCCGCCTGTGTTCGGGCCCTTGTCCCCGTCGAAGACGCGCTTGTGGTCCTGCGACGACGCCATGGGAACAACGGTCTTACCGTCGGTAAAGGCCATAAACGAGGCCTCTTCGCCCTTGAGACATTCCTCGACCACGACAAGCTCACCGGCCTTTCCGAAGGCCTTACGGGTCATGATCGTGTCCAGCGCCTTGATCGCCTCATCCACGCTCTCGGCGACCACAACGCCCTTGCCCGCGGCGAGCCCGTCGGCTTTCACCACGATCGGCGCGCCCTTCTCACGCACATACGCCTCGGCAGCCGCCCGGTCGGAGAATACACCGTACTCCGCGGACGGGATATGGTGCTTCTTCATAAGGTCCTTGGAAAACCTCTTGCTCGCTTCCAGTTCCGCGGCTTTCCCGCTCGGTCCGAAAGCGCGAAGCCCCGCCTTGGTAAACTCGTCCACAATGCCCATGGAAAGCGGCCCCTCGGGCCCCACAATCGTGAGATCAACGGCCTTGGACTTGGCGAAGGCAAGCAGCCCGGGAATGTCCTCCGCCTTGATGGGGACGCATTCCGCAAGCCCGGCGATGCCGGCGTTGCCCGGGGCCGCAAAAATTTTCGTAACCTTCGGACTCTGGGAAACCTTCCAGACGAGCGCGTGTTCCCTGCCCCCGCCGCCGACAATGAGCACCTTCATGTGTGACCCCTTTTGGACCAAGGCAAATCGCGCCTGCACCCGCGTTTTCGCAAGAGCAGGGTGTTGCCGTTATTTTTTTACGTCACGTGCTTGGCGTGACTCGCTCCATAAAAACTTCATTCATACTCCCCGCGCGATACCCTTCCAGGTCAAGGCAAACATACGTATAGCCGAGCTTTTTCAGCTCAATGATGATCTTGACATATACCTCGTCGTCAAGCGCTCGCCGGAAATCTCCGCGATCGAGCTCGATCCGCGCCGTATCGCCGTGGTGCCGCACCCGCACCTGTTGGAAACCGAGCGAGCGCAGATGGTCCTCGGCGGATTGTATGAGTGCGAGTATCTTCGGAGTGATTCGCGTACCGTAGGGAATGCGAGAAGACAGGCAGGCACCCGACGGTTTGTCCCACACCGGCAGGTTCAGCAGGCGCGCGCAGGCGCGGACGTCGGACTTGGAAAACTCCGCTTCCCGGAGCGGGCTTCTGACGGAAAACTCTCGGGCGGCCTTCGAACCGGGCCGGTAATCCTTAAGATCGTCAATGTTCGAACCGTCAAGGACAAAGGCAATGCCCTCGGCCTCGGCGATCTGCCTAAGCTTTCCGAACAGTTCTTTCTTGCAAAAGTAGCACCGCTCAGGAGAGTTCCGGATGAAATCCTCGGACTCAAGCTCCTCGGTGGGAAGCACCCGAAGCGTCACACCCAGCGAGCCGGCAAACTCCCGAGCGGCAACAAGCTCCGCGGGCGGATAGGTCTCGGAAACCGCCGTAACCGCGATGAAATGAGTACCCAGCGCCTCCGATGCCGCCTTGAGCAGCAAAGAACTGTCCACCCCGCCGGAGTAGGCCAGCACCGCGGATTCCATCTCCCCAAGCAGCGCTTTAAGGCGGTCCCATTTTCGTTCAATCACCATCTGATCGATAATAACATAGCCCGAACAGGGGTGTCAATAAACTACTGCATTCCGCCTTCAAAATCCTGAAGGAGCTTCACGTTTGCCTTATCCACCTCGGTCAGGAGGCCGTCGGAATAGGACGTATTTTGCCGGTACCAAGGCCGCTGACTGAAATAATTCTGGAGATCCGGAGCCTGGAATGTACGGCCGTGGCGCGCGTAGATTTCGTTTCGCATGACTCTCAGCTCCGCCTTGCTCTTGCCGTGCAGTTCGGCCTCCATGATCAACCGATCTTGCGGCGTCAGATAGCCCTGGACGGAAACAAGGTGCGCCGGAATTCCGAGCGAGTCCTCCGGCTTGCCGGAAACAGCGGGAGGGGCCGTCGGCGCGGGCGTTGCAGGGGCAAGAGACTGATAGGTCAGTTCAAGCTTGATCCGGTCCCGTTCTTTTTTGGCTGCCGCGTGTTCAGGATTAAGCTTCACAACGTCGTCCAGGAGCGTTTTTGCGGCCGCCAAATCCTTGGCCCCCACTTTGAGCATGGCAAGTTCATACAGGACGTCCGCGGCCTCTTTCTTTTTATACGCTTTCCGGTAAAGAGCGGCCATTTCGTTCAGGATGTCCTCGCGTCCCTGCTTGACGCGGCCAAGAAGCGACACGTACGTCTCGTCCTCCATGAATCCGGCAAGCGGCGTGACCGCGGCCTTGTAGGTCGCCACGGTATAGAGCTTGAGGTAGTCGCCCTCCGCGAAATTGACGCGCGGTCTGTAGCCGATAAGCATGTTCCCCCAATATTCCGGCGCGCGGAGCTTCAGGTCGGGCTTTTGCGCCCTGACCAAATCGACGATGAGCTGTGCATCCCGCCGAATGTCCGGGGAATCCTTGGGAAGCTGATGGAGTTTCACGAGCTGCGCGGCAAGAAAATGTGGGCTATTGTCGTTGTTGGCCTTGAGCAGGCCGAGCCAATAATCGATTTCCACGGTGCCGGTTTTTGCCTGCGACAGAGACTTGAGGAGCATAAAGTAAAGAAACGAATCCATGTACTTGCTTTGGCCCAGCGCGGGTGTCGTCGCGATGCGCTTGGCTTCGGCGTAAAGCTCGGATGATTGTTTTGTCTTCTCGATCAGGTTGAGCACCTCAATAAATTTCTTGTCAATGTCCTTGTCCGCCTCATAGTCCGGTGAAACCCGTTCCAGGCGTTTCACGTTCCTAGCCAGGTCCCCGTCAGCGGCAAAAGCACCATTGGGGAGAATAACGCAGAGCGCCAGCAAAACAGCAATGGAAATTTTATACATAAGCATGCCCTCCTCGAATTACATAATTGACTGTCGGCAATATTTGTATCACGAATAACAGCGGATCGTCAATGAAAAAACCCGGTTACTAAAATGTAGCCGCGCCATGAACCACCTCCCCAACCCCTCCTTGGCAAGGAGGGGCCAGCAAAATCCTCCCCTTAGCAAGGGGAGGTCAGGTGGGGTAATTTTAGCAGGCTTGCAGATGCAATGAGATGAAGCAACACCTTTAGGAAGGCTTAGTCAAATGTCCGTTGAATGTCGCATCGTATAAACCCCACAGTCCGAACAGAATAAAGATTGCCGCCGCAAACCATTTTATCTGCTTTTCAGGGATCTTTTTATGGAGTACGACGCCCATAACGATGCCGACTGCATCCGCGATCATCATCCCGGCCGTTGTCCCGAACCATACCGGGACGACGACATTGAAATCTGCCGCAAGCGCCACGGTGGCAAGCTGGGTCTTGTCTCCCATTTCTGCGAGGAAAAAAGCGACCGTGACCGTCCAGAACGGACTGAAGCCGGACCGTTTATCCTCGTCTTCGAGCTTGTCTCCCCTGATGGTCCAGAATCCGAAGAATATGAAGGACGCTGACGCCGCGATTTTGATGTAGTGGAGCGGAACGAGAGACGTAAGATAATTTCCAACATACACGGCCAAGAGATGGTTTGCAGCGGTCGCTGCCAACACTCCCCAAAGCACGGTCTGCCAACGGAACCGCGCGGCAAAAGCCATGGCCAGAAGCTGGGTCTTGTCGCCCATTTCGGCAAGAAACACGACAGCCAGCGACGTCAGGAACGACGTCATTTGAGCGCTTCTTTCTGCCTCTTGATCAGCGCCTTGATTCCCTTCTCGCCCAGGGCGAGCAATTTACCGAGTTCTGCCTTGGAGAACGGTTCACCCTCCGCCGTCCCCTGCACTTCGACGATCTTGCCGGAGCCGGTCATCACCAGGTTCATGTCCGTTTCCGCGGTCGAGTCCTCGTGATAGCAGAGGTCGAGCACGGGTTTGCCCCCTACGATCCCGACGCTAACCGCCGCCAGAAAATCCTTAATCGGCACGGCCTTGATCAACCCCTGTTTCTTTACGAGCCGTAAAGCATCTACCAATGCGATATAGGCCCCGGTAATCGACGCCGTCCGAGTGCCGCCGTCCGCCTGGATCACGTCGCAGTCGAGCAGCACCGTTCGCTCTCCCAGCGCCTTCATGTCGATAACAGAGCGCAGCGACCTGCCGATGAGCCGCTGGATCTCGTGCGTACGGCCGCCCACCTTGCTTCGCTCGCGGGAAATTCTCTGTGAGGAGGA
>JBGPUS010000084.1:0-7813 GCA_041491325.1 Nitrospirota bacterium
ACACCGGCACACCGTCTACTTTTCCGTGGGATTTGATTTTTGATTGCAGGGGAGAATTGCGAGAAGCAAAGCGACGTGGCAATCTCTTTTTTTCAGACAGTTACAAACTACGAGATTGCTTCACTACGCTCGCAAAGACGGCTTTTAGGACTTTTTACGAGTTTCTCAAATCATTGATTTTGCCTTTATCTGAGTTCATCTGAGTTTATCTGTGGTTCCAACAGGAAGCCGCTTCAGCCCTTCGCGGCTTTCAGGATTTTCTCAAGTTTTTTCGCCCCGACGCATTCTTTCGCGTACGCGCACCACTCAACGCAGGATGTACCGAGGGGCCTGGCATTCAGGTGACCGCACTTCTTGCACGCGGTCTCGGGCTCATCGCTCCAGATCTCGATCTTTTCGCCGCACTTCTGGCACCTGATGTCCTCAGGCTTGGGTTGGCGGATTTCTATGCTTCCTGGGCAACCTTCTTTAAACATGTCTTAATGCTACCAGCATTTCGTGCAATTATCTATGATGCGCGTCATAACGTGCCGAATTCACCCCTTTATGAGCTCTCGTACCGATTCGGTTATCTCTATTTTGAAATTATACGGAATGATCTGCCGGTTGATTTCTATCGGAATGAACAAGTTAAAGACCGAGCCCTTGAGGCCCAAAGCAGCATCGCTTTCGAGGAAGAAGAGCGGCTTGATATCGTAACCCTTCTTCTCCTGAGAAACGAAAACGGCGCTCACGGGGATAACCGCTTCCTGGATCGAACCGTGAGACAATAAGACCTGAGCGGGAATGGGGTTGTTCCGGTCCGCGTAGCGGACGCCGGAATGCATGAGACGGTGCGAGTGCTTATACACGTCCGTGTACTCGGATTGTTCCCAGAGTATTTTAAAATCCCGGGGCCCGACATTTTCGAGGCGCATCTGGAACCACTGAGCGCCGATCGAGAACGAGACGGCTATCGTAGCATCCCGGAACTGAAGTTCTTGCGATACAGCCGGACTTATCAGCCGGTACGCCATACGAATCCTGGCCTGCAGAAGCTTCTCAAGCTTGATCGTGAGGACATCGCCGTCGTTGATCTGGCGAAGGGAGAGGGTGACCGGCTTGTACTGTTCCTTTCTTACGTCCAGGATTGCCCTTGACGCCAGCATAGGGTCTTTGGGCACACCCGCAGTGATTGCCGCCGGGGATTTGAATTTCCGTTCCTCCAGCTCTGTTCCGGAAATGACCTTGATGACGGCGTCCGAAGGATCCGTAATGACCTTGAAATTTTTCGTAATCACGCTTGAAGCGCATCCTGAGGCCAAAACAGCGGCAAACACCAAAACAATGTATCGTTTCATTCTTTCTCCTCTATATGATGAATACCACTATTTCATTATACCACAGCACTCCAGGATAGCGGATATCGAATGCAATCAGGCCTGATGCTCTAGGCCTGTCAAAAAATAGGCGCCCTGAGCTGACAAATTGTCTTGAATTTGCTTTAATAGGTATCTATAATGGTTCCAACATTGTCTATTTAAGCCGGGAGGATAGAAGACTATGGCAGTTAAAAAAGGCGCAAAGACAAAAAAAGCTGCCAAAACTAAAGTTAAAAAGGCGGCAAAAAAGGCCGTCAAAAAGACCGGTGCAAAAAAAACAGCGAACAAGGCCAAGAAGAAGACACCGGTAAAAACGGCCAGGAAACCCGTAAAGTCATCATCGTCCGGGAAGGCGCCGGCCAAGCCCGCGCGAATTTCAGCAACCAACCGGAAACGGGATGAATTGCTCAGAAAGATCCTGCTGAAAAAACGGAACGAAGTGGTCCAGGGCCTTGAAAATCAGATGGGCCGCAAACTTACCAGGGAAACAGGACAAAAGATCGACTCAGCCATGGACAGCGCCGACCAATCCGCGCTGGATGTTGACCAGGGAATCGATTATTCCCTTCTGGAAATGAAGTACGAGCAGTACAAGGACATTGCCGACGCGTTCCGCAAACTGCAGAATAACAGCTTCGGCCAGTGCGAAGAATGCGGCGAAGAAATCGACATGAAGCGGCTCCAGGTCAATCCTCTGGCGCGGTTCTGCATCGAATGCAAGACACGCAAAGAGAACCTGGAACGGATACAAAAAGAGGAGACGCGGTTTAAAGAATAGGTTTTTCTTGACAAAAAGTCCGTGATACAGTATTGTATGCCTCTAAAATTTTATCGGGGCGGTGTAGCTCAGCTGGTAGAGCAGGGGAATCATAATCCCTGTGTCCGGGGTTCGAGTCCCTGCACCGCCACCATTTTCCTCTCCCCGTGCCGCAGCCTTCTTTCCCATGCTTACGACAAAAGTTAAACACACCATAGAACGTTTCGGCCTGCTGAAATCAGGCGATCGCGTCGTCGTTGCCGTTTCGGGCGGGCCGGATTCGGTAAGCCTTCTGAGTGTTCTTCGGGCGTTGGCGAACGGCCTCGATCTTACCCTCCACATCGCGCACCTCGACCACCTGTTCCGGGGCGAGGAGTCGGCGAATGAGGCATTATTCGTAGCAGGTCTCGCGAAAAAGCTCAACCTCCCCGCGACCATAGAGAAAATCGATGTGCCGGCATTCTGCCGGGAACGCGGGCTGTCTTCGCAGGCCGGCGCGCGTGCAAAGAGGTATGAGTTCCTGCGCCGGGTCGCCGAAGAAACCGGCTCGTCCCGCATCGCCACGGGTCATACCGCCGATGATCAGGCGGAAACGTTTCTCATGCGGCTCTTGCGCGGGGCCGGTGTCTCAGGGCTCTCGGCCATTCCGCCGATGCGCGGGAATATCATCCGTCCTCTTATTGAAACTACGCGGGACGATATTCTGGAGTACCTTCGCCGGAACGGACTTGAGTTCATGACCGACCCTTCGAATGCAAAACCCGTATACACGCGAAACCGCGTCAGGCTGGAGGTTTTGCCTCTGCTGAAACAGTTCAACCCAAGGATCGTTGAAACGCTCGCTGCCGAGGCGGCCCTGCTCCGGAACGAAGACGAAGCCATGGAATCCTGTCTCGCGGAGCTTTCTGTCGGCGTAGTGCGGCAGGAGCACAACGGCGTTGTTATCGCCCGTGCGAAATTCAATAGCTTGCCGCAGGCCTTCAGGCGCAGATTGTTCAGGAAAGCAGTGGACTTGGCCGGCGCGAAATCATCCTTCCTGTCATTGGTCCGAATCGATGAAGCGCTGGCTTTCATGGCCGCTGCTCAAACGGGCAGGGCCATGCGCTTGTCGGAGGGCCTTACGGTCGGTCGCGAATACGAGAGCTTCATCGTGTCCGCGTTGCCGCCGCCGAAGGTGTTTTCCCGGCCCCTTGCCCTGCCCGGGACCACCGCCGTTCCGGAGCTCGGTCTCCACGTGGAAACAATGCTTATCGATTCGTCCGCTGTAAAGCCGGATGATAAAAATTTTATCTGGCAGACCGCGTTCGATTATGATAAGATAAAACTTCCCGTGGAGCTCAGGACCAGGTCTCGGGGGGATTGGTTCTGTCCCGCCGGCATGGGGGGGAAGACGAAAAAAATCCAGGACTATTTCGTGGACGAAAAAGTCCCGCAGCGAAGCCGGGATGCGGTTCCCCTGCTCGTTTCGGGCGGCGAGGTCCTGTGGGTCGTAGGGTTCAGAATGGATGAACGGTTCCTGCCTGGGGCGGAAACAAAGAGAATTCTTGTGGTTCGTGTGCGGAACGAGGAAACAACAACACGGCAGTGAACTTCGTTTTTTGCCGAACCGTGTTCATCCGTGTGTTCCGCGAAGCGGGACCCGTGGTTATATTATTATTCGACACAATCGATTTCAATTCCAGCAGGGAGGACGCATGGTAGGCATCGACTTCGGAAAACCTCTCTTCACCCGTGAAGAGATCCAGCGAAAAATACAGGAGCTCGGCTCGCGCATCTCCGCCGACTACGCGGACAAGGACCTGATCGTCATCGGCGTGCTCAAGGGCGCTCTTTTTTTTATGTCCGATTTGCTCCGGTCGCTCAAGATTTCCGTACGCATGGATTTCATTCACTGCACCAGCTCGTCCTCGAAAGGGGTCGGCGGAAACCCCGTGCAGATGCTGTGCGACATGAAGGAAAATATAACCGGGGAACACGTTCTGCTCGTGGAAGATATCATGGACTCCGGCGTCACCATCCATCACCTGAAACAAATGCTTCTGGAACGTTCGCCGGCTTCACTCAAAGTGTGCGTGCTCTTGGACAAGATTGACCGGCGGAAAGTGCAGATCGAAGCTGACTACGCGGGCTTCCGCATTCCCAACAAGTACGTGGTCGGCTATGGTCTCGACTATGAGGACCGCTACCGCAATCTCCCCTATATAGCCGTGCTGCCGCTGGAAGAGCGTCAAGGGTAGAAATCCGTCCTGTGATAAACTGTTGTCATAAGCAACGGAATATGTTAGTATTTATGGTAATCGCATGCAGACGGCTGCTTGGAACATCGAGAAACCCTTTGCAATGATAACGATCAGTTTTCCATTTCCCATTTACCATCGTAAATAGCTATTGGAGGTTTACTCAGTGGGCGCATTCTACAAAAATCTGGCGCTGATAATGCTCTTTGTGGTCGTATCGGTGCTCGTATTCAATCTCTTCAATCCGATCACTCCGGCCGCGCAGCAGTTGTCCTTCAGCGAGGTAATGGACAAAATTTCGAACAATGAAGTAAATGACGTCACGATCAAGGGCGCGGAAATGTCCGGCAATTTTAAGACGGGCAAAACCTTCAAAACAAATCTTCCGGACTACCCGGAGCTCGTCAAGGACCTTCGCGCCAAGGGAGTGAAGATCAACGCGGAGCCCGTCAAGGAATCCGCCTGGTACAACTTTCTCGTGGTATGGGCGCCGCTGATACTCATGGGGCTCTGGTTCCTGTTCATTATGCGCAACATGCAGATGGGGGGAAACAAGGCGCTTTCCTTCGGCAAGAGCAAGGCCAAGCTCCTGAACGAGAGCGGGAAAAAAGTCACCTTCAACGAAGTCGCCGGCATGGACGAGGCCAAAGTCGAGGTCCAGGAAATTATCGAAATTTTAAAGGACCCGCAAAAGTTCCAGAAGCTCGGCGGCAAAATTCCGAAGGGCGTGCTGCTGGTGGGCCCTCCGGGCACGGGTAAGACGCTCCTTGCCCGCGCCATTGCAGGCGAAGCGGGCGTGCCTTTTTTCTCGATCAGCGGCTCGGACTTTGTTGAAATGTTCGTCGGCGTGGGCGCCTCGCGCGTCCGCGATCTCTTCGAACAGGGAAAGAAGAACGCGCCTTGCATCATTTTCATCGACGAGATCGACGCCGTGGGCAGGCACCGCGGCGCGGGTCTGGGCGGCGGCCATGACGAGCGCGAGCAGACCCTGAACCAGCTCCTGGTGGAGATGGACGGCTTTGAAAGCAATGAAGGAGTGATTCTCGTGGCCGCGACGAACCGGCCCGATGTGCTTGATCCCGCGCTCCTGAGGCCGGGCAGGTTCGACCGCCAGGTCGTGATACCCCGGCCCGATTTGAACGGCAGGATCGGCGTACTCAAGGTGCATACCCTGAAGATCAAGCTTGCGCCGAACGTGGACCTGGAAGCAATTGCCCGCGGCACGCCGGGGTTGTCAGGCGCGGAGTTGGCGAACCTCGTGAACGAGGCCGCGCTTTTGGCCGGCAGGATGTCGAAAACGCAGGTGGAGAACGACGACTTTGACCGCGCCAAGGACAAGATCCTCATGGGCCTTGAGCGTAAGAGCATGATTATCAGCGACGCTGAGAAGAAAAATACCGCCTATCACGAGGCCGGGCACACCATGGTCGCGAGGCTCATTCCCGGAACGGACCCGGTGCACAAGGTGTCGATCATCCCGCGCGGCATGGCGCTGGGCGTCACGCTCCAATTGCCCACGGCCGACCGATATTCCTATGACCGGGAACACTTGTTGAACAATATCGCGATCCTCCTGGGCGGCCGGGCCGCCGAAGAGATCGCTCTCGATCATATGACCACCGGCGCGGGAAACGACCTCGAACGTGCCACGATACTCGCCCGCAAAATGGTCTGCGAGTGGGGCATGAGCGACGCCATGGGACCTCTTTCCTACGGCAAGAAGGAAGAGGCGATATTCCTCGGCCGCGAAATAGCCCAGCATCGCGACTTCAGCGAACAAACGGCCGTCGAGATCGACAAAGAGGTCAAGCGCATCATTATGGACAATTACCTGCGGGCCAAGTCGCTGATTCAGGAACGCAAGGCCTCGTTGGACGATCTGGCGAACGCACTGCTTGAAAAAGAAACCCTTGACGCCGCCGAGATAGACGCGCTCATCAACGGCCAGCCCGCGGCGGTGTAGGGCCGTTATGGAGACCGTTCTCCGGATTTCTGGCCGCGGGTCGCTTGTAATGACCTTGAACGGCCTGACCTCCGGGCGGACGGACATCCTGCGAAAAATAGTCCGGGCATCGGATTGCGGCGCGGGCATTGAATGCGCACCGCCGTCACCGAGCGAACGGCAACCCGAGCGGACGCAGGTGATCCTAAGCGGCACATCCGGCCAATTGAGGCATGCGGCCCTCGCAATTGCGTCATCTCCCGGTCTTTTTCCGGAACTTTCGAATAAAATCATCACGCTGCTTGACTACTACCTGCGCTCGGATTATAAGATTGACTGCAGGGGGAAAATTCTCGACCTCGGCAGCCGCACGCATATAATGGGGATCCTGAATGCGACCCCTGATTCCTTTTCCGATGGCGGCCTCTACGTTGACACGGACAGGGCGGTGCGGCATGCGCAAGAGATGGCCGCTGCCGGCGCGGATATCATCGATATCGGCGGCGAATCGACCCGGCCCGGAGCCGCTCCCGTGTCTGAAGAGGAAGAACTCGCCAGGGTCATCCCGCTCATCGAGCGTCTTGCCTCCGAATCCACAGTCCCCCTGTCCGTCGACACATACAAATCGGCTGTGGCAAGGAAAGCGCTTGAGGCAGGGGCTTCGATCATAAACGACATCAGCGGCCTCCGTTTCTCGCCGGACATGGCGAAGATTGCCGCCGACTACGGCGCCGCCGTGGTCGTCATGCACATCAAAGGCACGCCAAGGGACATGCAGCAGAACCCGGTTTACAAAGACGTCGTTGGAGAAGTCATGGCCTATCTCGAAGAAGGCCTGGAACTCGCCGAAAAGGCCGGAGTCGGCCGCGAGAAGACGCTTATCGATCCGGGTATAGGGTTCGGCAAGACCTTCGAGCAGAACCTCACGCTGTTAAACTGTCTCGACGAACTTCGAACACTCGGTCGGCCGATTCTGCTCGGCGCCTCGAGGAAAAAATTCATCGGCACGGCGCTCAATCTCCCCGTCCCCGCCGAGCGGATCGACGGCACGGCGGCCACCGTGGCGCTGGGGATAGAGCGCGGCGCCTGCGTCGTGCGAGTCCATGACGTCATGCGCATGACCCAGGTCGCGCGTATGACGGATGCGGTGCTGAAGAACAAGTTCTAAATTCGAATATCTAAACACTAAACAATGTCAAAATTGAAAAATGAATCTCCTCCCAGCAAGCTGCGGTGCACCAGATTATGACTTTCACCCCTCCCTTGATGGGAGGGGATTAAGGGGAGGGTGAAGGATCCGGCGTTCGTCCTCATCACCCCCACCTAACCTCCCCCATCAAGGGGGAGGGACCTAAGAGGTACCCCTGTAGCAAGCTACAGGGAATGGCAAGTTCAAACGGTTTAGATTTTTGGAATTTGGGATTTATTTAGAATTTCGATATTAGGATTTTACTGTTATGACCTCCTACTCCGAAATACGAGAAGCCATGACGCACTACCGCTGGCTCAACGATAC
>JBGPUS010000085.1:0-7812 GCA_041491325.1 Nitrospirota bacterium
CAGGACCAGGGCTGGCAGGCAGTCCGCGCCGTCAAAATGTTCAAGGACCTGAACGATCCGCCCATGCAGAGCGTGGTGGGACTCTCGAATATTTCCAACGGCGCGCCGAAGCCGTTGCGCCCCATTATTAATCGTAATTTCTTTGCTTTGCTTATCGAAGCGGGGCTCACGGCCGCCATCATCGACCCGCTTGACAAAGACATGATGGACACGGCCAAGACCATCGAAATGATCATGGGCAAGACCATGTATGCCCATTCGTATCTGGATATGTAGAAGGAGAGAGGCGGGAAATTACAAAGCGCCTCAAACGTGTAATTTTCTTTTACAACAAGTTATTAATGCTTTCTTAAGGAGGCACTCATGGCACTGACGATTCCGAAGGAGAATTACAGCGGTAAAATTTATAACGTGCAAGTGGGGACCGGCGGCAAGGCCGTTACCATCGGCGGAGCGAGCGCGCTTCCCTACCTGGGGTTTGAAGGCACCTTCCCGAACAGGCCTGCCGTGGCCCTTGAAATCATGGACATCGCTCCTGATGATTGGCCCGAAACCGCGAAGAAAGCGGTAGGCGCCGCCGCATCAAACCCGGTGCAGTGGGCGAAGTTCTGCCAGCAGAACGGCGCGGACATGGTGGCGCTCCGGCTCATGGGCACGCACCCCGACCAGAAGAACAAAAGCCCTGAAGAGGCCGCGAAGATCGCGGCGGAGGTAGCGGCCGCCATCGATATTCCGCTCATCATCCTCGGCAGCGGACATGCTGAAAAGGACTCGCAGGTGCTCACTGCGGCGGCAGCCGCCACACGCGGCAAAAACTGCGCCATCGGCAAGGCCGTGGAGGAAAATTACAAGACCATCGCAGCGGCGGCAATGGCGAACGACCACAAGCTGATCGCCATGAGCCAGCTCGACGTGAACCTGGCCAAACAGCTCAATATCCTGCTGACCCAGATGGGATTCGACAAGGAGAGGATCATCATGGACCCGATGTCCTCGGCCCTGGGGTATGGTCTGGAATACACCTACAGCGTGATGGAGCGCATTCGTCTGGCGGCGCTCCTGCAAAACGACGCCATGATGCAGACGCCGACCGTCTGTGATATCGGCGCGAACGTCTGGAAGGTCAAGGAGACCATGGCGCCGGAATCCGAAGTTGCGGAGTGGGGCCCGCTGGAAGACCGGGCGCTGGCATGGGAAGCGGTCACCGCCTCGGCCATGCTCACGGCAGGCGCGGACATGCTGATCATGCGGCATCCGGGCGCGGCGGCGAAGGTCAAAGAGACGATCGCCGAGTTGATGGGATAAAGCCGAAGTTAAGAAGGTGGGAAGGTACGAAGGTGAGCAAAAGCAGATCCTCTCACATACCTTCCTAACTTCATTATCTTCTTGTTTTAAACGAAAGGAGCATACTGATGGCACTCTCCGGTGTGGAAATTTTCAAATATCTTCCGAAGACCAATTGCAAAAAATGCGGTCATCCGACCTGTCTCGCCTTTGCCATGAAGCTTGCCGCGAAACAGGCGAGCCTTGAAGCCTGTCCCGACGCGTCCGAAGACGCGAAGAAAGTTCTGGGAGAGGCCTCCGCGCCCCCGATCCGGGGCATCACCCTCGGCACGGGCACAAAGGCCGTGAAGGTGGGAGAAGAGATCTGCCTGTTCCGTCACGAAAAGAAGTTTTTCAATCCGAACGTGTTCGCGGTTGCGATCAAGGCTTCCGAGGCCGGCGCTGAAGCCGCCAAGAAGATCGCGGCGGTCAATGCCTCCGAGATCGACCGCGTGGGCCAGAAACTCAGGGTCGATGCGATTGCGGTGACCGACGAGGGCGGCGATGCAGCGAAGTTCGCCTCCGTCGTAAAACAGGTGGTTGACGGCGCGCCCGGGGTCCCGGTCATCCTCATGAGCAAAAATCCCGCGACCATTGAAGCCGGTATCGTACACTGCGCGGACAAAAAACCGCTCATCTACGCCGCCACCGCGGAGAATGCCGAAGCCATGGCAAAGATCGCCAAGGAGAAGAAGGCCTCCCTCGCCGTAGTAGCCGACGGACTTGATGCGCTTACCGCGCTTTCGGAGAAGGTGAAGTCCCTCGGCGTGGACGACCTGGTGCTGGATTCCGGCGCGCGCAAGGCCAAGGACATGATCGAGCACTACACTATCATCCGCCGCGCGGCGATCAAGAAAAACTTTAAACCCCTCGGTTACCCCATCATCAGCTTCGCGCGCAACGATAACTCCGTCGCCGAAACCATGGCCGCGGCCATCGGCACGATGAAGTATGCTTCGATCATCATCCTGAACAACGTTGAGAAATGGAAGATGCTCGCGCTGTTGTCGCTCCGCCAAAATATTTATACGGACCCGCAGGTGCCGATGCAGGTGGCGCAGAACGTTTACAAAGTCGGCGATGCCAAGGAAAGCTCGCCGCTTCTTATTACGACCAATTTTTCGCTCTCGTACTTTATCGTGCGCGGCGAGGTCGAGAACAGCAAGGTGCCGTCCTGGCTTGCGGTCATGGACAACGAGGGTCTGTCGGTGCTTACCGCGTGGGCTGCCGGAAAGTTCACCGCGAGCAAGATAGCCCAGTTCATCACCGAGAGCGGCGCGGACAAGAATGTCAACCACAAGGAACTTATTATCCCCGGCTACGTGGCCATCCTCTCGGGCGCCTTGGAAGAGAAGCTGCCGGGCTGGAAGATCACGGTCGGACCTCGCGAGGCGAACCAGCTTCCGAGTTTTCTGAAAGGACGGGCATAACTCTATAGTCATTTGGCGCCGGTGACGGGAGTGTTCTCCCTTCCTCCGGCATGCGGCTTCTAAATTCTGTTTCAGAAAAAGGAGCGACCCATGTCAAAAGTTATTGCTACCGGAGCCATCCTCGGCTCACACCACTACGTCAAGCAGGCAGAAGCCCTCGTTGAGAAAGCCATCAGCGAAAAAGGGGCGGATTTCAAGTTCGAGTTCCCGGACACGGCCTATTTTCTTCCTCAGATGTTTTCGATGACAGGCTTCGAGGTGCGGACGGTAGGGGACATGAAGACCGCCCTCGAGACGCACGTGAAACCGCTTGTGACGAAGACGCCCGACGACCACCTGTACAAACCGTACCTGGGCGAGGCTCTGGATGCCGGCATGGCAACACTTTTTGCCCAGGAGATTACCATGGCTATCCGGTATATCTACGGGCAGGAGCCGATGAGGGACGATTCCCTGGACCTCACTTACAATGGATTCATCTCGGATACGATCCTCCGGAACCTGGGGGTCCAGCTGGTGGACGGTTCGATGCCGGGTTTCGCCGTGATTATCGGAGCAGCTGACAGCGATCAACAGGCCTTCGACATAGCACGGAATCTTCAGGAAAAGAATATTCTCACATTCTTGTGCGGCAATGTGAAAGGCGAAAGCGTGACCAAGCAGCTGCTCAGAAAAGGCGTGCAGCTCGGTTGGGACACTCGTCTGGTCCCTCTCGGACCCGAAGTCGAGCACGCGATCTACGCCGCTAACTGGGCTGCCCGCGCGGGAATCACCTTCGGCGGCATGAAAGGTGGAGACTTTAAGAGGATACTGAAATACTCAAAGGACAAGGTCTTCGCCTTTGCCCTGGTATTGGGGCCGCTCAACGACCGGATCTGGGCCACGGGCGCGGGCGCCATTGATATGGGCTTCCCGGCTATCGCGAACACGGACATTCCGGTGGTGCACCCGACCGGCGTCACGATCTATGAAGAGGTCGAAAAAGAACTTGATCCCAAGAAGCTCGTGGAGCGGTGCTTCGAAGTGCGCGGGCTCAAGATCACGGTTTCGAAGCCGCCTATCCCGGTGGCCTTCGGTCCCGCCTTCGAGGGCGAACGAATCCGCAAGGAAGACATGCACGTCGAATTCGGCGGCCAGCGCACGCCTGCCTTCGAATGGCTTCGTATCGCGGACCTGGACAAGGTCGAGGACGGCAAGGTGACGATCGTCGGTAAAGACTCCGAGGCCCGGTACCAGAAGGGCGGCCAGATGCCCATGGGCATTCTGATCGAGGTTGCCGGCCGTAAGATGCAGAAGGACTTCGAGCCGGTCCTGGAGCGCAAAATCCATCACTTCGTCAACGAAGCGCAGGGTGTCTGGCACATGGGCCAGCGGGACCAGAACTGGCTCCGGGTCAGCACCAACGCGCTTAAGGAAGGTTTTGTCCTGAAGCACATCGGCGACATTCTCTCCACCCAGCTCAAGCACAAGTTCAACAATATCGTCGACAAAGTTCAGGTGACTCTCTACGTGGATGATGCCGACGTCAAGAAGCTGCAAGGTGACGCACAGAAGTCCTATCTCGAGCGCGACGTGCGCCTCGCATCCATGACGGACGAGTCGGTCGACACCTTCTACTCCTGCATCCTCTGCCAGAGCTTTGCGCCGAACCATGTATGCGTCGTATCGCCGGAACGGCTCGGCCTGTGCGGCGCGTACAACTGGCTCGATGCCAAGGCGGCCTTTGAGATCGACCCGAACGGCGCGAACCAGCCGATCGCGAAGGGCGAGACAAAGGATGCCGTAAAGGGACGCTGGGCGGGCGTGGACGACTATGTGTACAAGAACTCCCACCAGGCGCTCGAATATTTCAACGCCTACAGCATCATGGACGCTCCCATGACCTCCTGCGGGTGCTTTGAGTGCATCGTGGCCATCGTGCCCGAGGCCAACGGCGTGATGGTGGTGAACCGCGGCTACACCGGGATGACTCCGATCGGCATGAAGTTCTCGACCCTTGCCGGCACCGTCGGCGGCGGCGCGCAGAGCCCGGGCTTCATGGGCATCGGGCGGTACTTTCTCACGAGCAAGAAATTCCTTTCCGCCGAGGGCGGATTTAAGCGTATTGTCTGGATGACCAAAAATCTCAAGGAGTCGTTCGCCGACCAGTTTAAGAAGCGGGCCGAGGAAGAAGGCGTTCCCGGCTTCATGGACATGATCGCGGACGAGACCGTAGCCGAGGATTCGGACAAGATGATGGCATACCTGACGGAGAAAGGCCATCCGGCGCTCACCAT
This sequence comes from Nitrospirota bacterium, assembly GCA_041491325.1. Taxonomy (GTDB): domain Bacteria; phylum Nitrospirota; class UBA9217; order UBA9217; family UBA9217; genus JBAZLV01. Next base: position 5,030 of record JBGPUS010000085.1, read on the forward strand.
GGACCCGATACTCTAAGCCATAGTTTGTCGCTCCACCTGCCGCGCGTTGCGCAGGTGGAGCTTTTGATTGCAGCGGTTCGGCTAAGAGTTTTTTTGAACTCTGCAAAACATGGCAGCCGGTCAGCGTCAAGGCGCCCTTTTCCGTGTCACGGGGAACAGGTAATGGAAGAAAAACTCGAAACCATACTGGACAACTTTATCAAGAATGAGGGAAACCTTATTTCCATCCTCCAGGACATACAGACGGTCTTCGGCTATGTTCCCGAGGATGCAGTAAATTGGTTCTCCCACAAACTCGAGGTCCCGGCAAGCCGCTTTTACGGCATCGCCACGTTCTATTCGCAGTTCCATCTCAAGCCGCGTGGAAAAAACATCGTTACCGTATGCTGCGGCACGGCCTGCCATGTGAACGGGTCCGACAAGATCATAGACGGCCTGAGGAGAGAGCTCAAGCTTGCCAAGGGAGAGGACACTACCGGTGACGGAGAGATCACGCTTGAGGAGGTCGCCTGCCTCGGAACCTGCAGTTTTGCGCCGATTGCCCTGGTCAACGGCCAGGTCCACGGTAAGGCAAAGGCCGACAAAATGCTGAAAGAGGTCAGGTCGCTGAGGAAGCCGAAATGAACAAAGACATAATTATACGGGTTTGCATGGGGCCGGGCGGAATCGCGGCAGGCGGGGGGGGGGTCCTCGACTCGTTCAGGATGTCCCTGTCTCACCATAAGGTAAGCGCGGTGCTCAAAGAGAAGTGTTCAGCCCATAAGGTGGGCTGTCTCGGGCTTTGCGCCCGGGACGTGCTCGTTGAGATCCAGCACAACGGGAGCAAAACCGTCTACCAGTATGTCAAACCGAACATGGTCGAGCGTATCGTCACGGAGCATCTTCTTGGCGGCGCTGTCATTTCGGAGTGGCTCGTTGATGACGCGTACAAGAACTTTTACGGCAAACAAACCAAAATTGTCCTCGAGGATTGCGGCAGGTTCGACCCCGAGGACATCGAAGCGTATAAAACGGCAGGTGGTTACACTGCGGCGAAGAAGGCGCTTTCTTCACTGACCCCCGAAGCGGTCATCGAGGAGATCAAGGCCTCGGGGTTGCGGGGAAGGGGCGGGGCAGGCTTCCCGACAGGACTCAAGTGGGAGTTCGGTCGAAAGTCCCCCGGCACCGAGAAGTATATTATCTGTAACGCCGATGAAGGAGACCCCGGGGCTTTCATGGACCGGGCCGTGATCGAGGGCAACCCTCATTCCGTCATTGAAGGGATGCTCATCGGGGCCTATGCAATCGGCGCTTCAAAAGGGTACGTTTATATTCGGGCGGAATATCCGCTGGCCGTCGAGCGATTAAAGCTGGCGATCAAACAGGCGCGAGACGCGGGTTATCTCGGCAAGAAGATCTTCGCTTCGGAGTTCAGTTTCGACATTATTATCAAACTCGGCGCAGGCGCTTTTGTCTGCGGCGAAGAGACGGCCCTCATCGCATCCATAGAAGGACTCCGCGGCATGCCGCGGGCAAAGCCGCCGTTTCCCGCGCAGAAGGGACTGTGGAATAAGCCGACCATCATTAACAATGTGGAGACCTTTGCAAACATCGCCCCCATAATTAAAAGGGGCGCTCAGTGGTTTGCGTCATACGGCACGGAGAAGTCGAAGGGCACCAAGGTTTTCGCCCTGACCGGAAAGGTCAAGAATACGGGCCTGATCGAAGTCCCCATGGGGATCACGCTGCGGGAAATTATCTACGAAATCGGCGGAGGCATCGTCGACGATAAGGAGCTCAAGGCGGTCCAGACCGGAGGGCCTTCGGGCGGCTGCATCCCGGCTGAACAGCTCGACATCAAAGTAGACTACGAATCGCTCGCGAAAGTGGGTTCCATCGTCGGCTCCGGCGGCATGATCGTCCTGGACAGTGAAAACTGCATGGTGAACATGGCGAAGTACTTTCTCCAGTTCACCCAGGCCGAGTCCTGCGGCAAGTGCGTTCCTTGCAGGATCGGCACGAAACGGCTCCTCGAAATCCTCACCCGGATCACGGAAGGAAAAGGCAAGTCCGGCGATATAGAACTGCTCGAGTCCCTGAGCAACGACGTTCGCTCATCATCGCTCTGCGGCCTCGGCCAGACCGCTCCGAACCCGGTGCTCTCCACGATCCGGTACTATCGGAATGAGTATGAGGCCCATATCAAGGACAAACAGTGTCCCGCGGGCGTGTGCAAGGACCTTATCTCCTTCAGCATACTCGATGAGGCCTGCAAGGGCTGTACAGCGTGCGTAAAGGTATGCCCGACGGGCGCTATTCTCGGAGAGAAGAAAAAACCGCACAAGATCGTTCAGGAAAAATGCATTCAGTGCGGGACCTGTTATGATACGTGCAAATTCAAGGCAATTAAGAAGGGGTCGAGACAGGAAGGCGTAAGAGCGTAACGCTTCATCCTTTACGGTGGGTAAATACGAATGATTACAGTAACCATAAACGGCAAACAAATAAAAGTACAAGCGGGCGCCACCATTCTCGAAGCCGCGCGAAAAAACGGCGTTCACATCCCGACGCTTTGCGATGACCCGAGGCTCGAACCCTACGGCGGGTGTCGGCTGTGCCTCGTTCAGGTAAAAAGCATGCCCAAACCGGTCACGGCTTGCACCACGCCTGCCACGGACGGCATGGAGGTCGTGACCTCGAATGAAGAGATCGAGCGCCAGCGCCGCACGATCATCGAACTGCTCCTCTCCGACCACCCGAATGACTGCATGGTCTGCGAAAAATCAGGAGACTGCACGCTCCAG
>JBGPUS010000086.1:0-7779 GCA_041491325.1 Nitrospirota bacterium
CCATGCTTGCACAGTTGCGCGCCAGCGGCGTTCAGTTGTATATCGACGATTTCGGCACCGGGTATTCTTCGCTCAGCTATCTTCATCGCTTGCCGATCAACGGGTTCAAAATCGACCGATCTTTTATCAGCAGATTAGGCATGAACGGAGAAAACCAGGAAATCGTCAGAACGATCCTCCTGCTCGCGCGGGACCTTAAAGTCGACGTGATCGCCGAGGGCATAGAGACGAAAAACCAACTAGAGCTCCTCAGGTCGCTGAACTGCCCTAACTGGCAGGGGTTTCTCTATTCGGAGCCGGTGACGGGTGAGCAGGCTAAGGCTATGCTCAAAGACGAAGTCATAAATACCAGTGTCGGGTAAAATGCCTTCGACCGTGCGCACTGGGCCGGGGCCCTCCTATTTTACCTTCCTCACGAACTCCTCGATCGGCAGGGCAGGGAGGGTGACGAGTTGGACCGAGCCCCGGGAGCCGATCTCTACGGACATCTTCATGATGGTCTCGTTGTCCGGAGCTTCCACGAGGTTTGCAAAATCGAATTGTCCGAGCAAGGCATACTGCTTGTGGATCTTGACTCCCATTGCCTCGATCTCCCTGTTCACTTCCAATATCCGCTCCGGTTTTTGTTTGAGTGTCCTGCGCCCTTCATCCGTCAAGGTGCTCAGAATAAGATAATGCGGCATGGCATTGCCCTCCTTTTTTGTTGAATTGAATTCGCCCCTTGCAATTTCTTCGTATTGCCTACAGCTCGTCGCGCACATGAGCACTGTGTATGTTCGTATATTAATTATAGCCGTTTTTTGAAAATATTCTTGCCTTTCCGGAAGAATAGTGCTATAGAATATCAGCATGACGAATAGTGAAAAGCTTCTCTTAGGATGCGGCGGGCGAGTAATCATGAAGTCGGGCGCGGGAAAAACCGGAAGACCACAAAAAGCAGTAAGCGGGAAGACAGCCTCGTTTCCGTGCGGAACGCTGACCTACATCGCCGAATGCCGTGGGGCTAAACAGAAGACAGTCTTGCCCCGGCGGTCGGCGCACACGAATGAGCTTAGTAAAATTGTTAAGAAATAAACCCTGCCGACATAGCTTTTCGACGGGGTTTTTATTTTCGACGAAGTTTGACAAAAGCCGAAGGAGACTCCGTGTGCGATTTAAAAGCTTATATAAGCAGGCAGGGTAAAGAGGAACTTGCGCTCGAGGCAGTCAATCACATCCGGGTGGAAGGGGAACAGGTGATATTGCGTAACCTGTTCGGCGAAGAGAAAAAAGTGACCGGAGAGGTGCGTGAGGTGTCACTTATCAAAAGCCGTGTTGTTATCGAGCAACGTTAAACCGATGAATTCCAAAAACGGCGTGTGTTACCACACCCTGCACTCGTTTATGGCCGCGCTTTCGCAAGAGCAGGCTACGTATACACACCCTACATTCGCGCTTCGCACTCATATGCGTTGGGTGCAGGCTCGTAAACGCTGGGCGCAGTCGGATGAACACGGTTAACTTCTAAAACGAGAAATTATAGGTGTCTCTCCATAAAGGTTGTCATCCCCGAACGGTTCTATCGGGGATATGGTTTTTAAGGGCAAGCAAAATCGGATTCCCGCTCAGAGCCTGCCCCAGCATGATTTTAGCAGGGGCGGGACGGTATTGAGAGTTCCCCCCCCCGGTGTTTCCCGGTCCCACCTTTTAACCATCATTCTCTGAACAGTAAGGTCCGGTAGAATTCCGACGTTCTTCAGCTTGAATTCTTCTTTTAGTATCACAACATTAAAACGCTTTTGGCCGATTGCGGCCGAAATATCCCTGGGGTTTACAAGAAAGGTCGCAACGCCGTTGTTCCCCTGACTCTCAGACAAAGAGGCCCGCATCCTATCGAGTAGAATCGAGGACTCCACGAGTTGTCTGAACGCAGGGTGGTAGGGCCCGGCCACGATTGTTCCGGGCTTTCTTAGTTCATCCGTTGGTTGCAATCCGACGCGGACTACCTCGATTCCGTGGCGCGCGAAGCGGAGCATGGCCTCACGACACTGCGCAACGGCCTCATGCAGGGAGAGTGGCGTGTAATGGCCTGTCTTGTAGAGCTTCTCAAGCGGGGTGCCTTTGATGACGAGGAGCGGGTACAGGCGCACAAAATCGGGTTTGAGTTTAATGACCGTATCCACGGAATTCATGAACACGCGTGCTGAATCGCCGGGTAAACCGGGCATCAGTTGCAGACCGATACGAAATCCCTGTTCTTTCACGAGCGAAGTTGCGCGGACCGTATCCATCGCCGTATGCCCCCGTTCAGAGAGAGCGAGCACGGTTTCGTCCATGGACTGGGCGCCGAGTTCGATCGTCCCGACGCTGCGCTCCCTGAGCACGGTGAGCGTCTCACGGCTCACGCAGTCTGGCCTTGTGGAGAGACGAATGCTTTGAACGGCGCCGGAATGAATGAAGGGTTGGACCGCGTCAAGATAGGACTGCTGCTCTTCGTCGGCGAGTGCCGTAAAGCTTCCGCCGTAGAACGCTATCTCCACGGGTGTGCACGCGCTGTTCGTATTGAGATAGGCGGTTATTATTTCTTTGATCGACGAGACATCAGGGGGCCTGCTTTGGCCGGTGATGTTTTTTTGGTTGCAAAATACGCACTGATGAGGACAGCCGGCGTGGGGAATGAAGAAAGGGACGATCATGGGTTTGCGTCCTCATGCTGCTTAGCGTAACTGCGGATCGAGAGGCGGTAGCGCTCGGAAAGCAAATGACGTAAACGCAATCATTGGTCATTTTTTTCCGATAATCGCTCCAACGCTTCCCTTGCCGCATGCTGTTCGGCCTCTTTTTTGTTTTTGCCTGAGCCGCGGCCGAAGTGCCGGTCTTTGATCCACACTTCGACTTCGAATTGTTTACGGTGGTCGGGACCGGTCTCCGAAGCAAGCCGGTATTCCGGAAGCTGCTTCAGCCGTTCCTGGCAGACTTCCTGAAGTTTCGTTTTATAATCAAGCGTAACGCGCGCGGCGCACGTGTGCTGGATGAAGTCCCCGAAGAACCCGATGATGAACGTCTCCGTCGCGGCCAGACCCGCATCAAGAAACACGGAGGCAATGAGCGCTTCGAGGCTGTTTGCGAGGAGTGAATCCTTGTCCCTGCCGCCCGTCTGTTCTTCGCCTTTGCCGAGCAGGAGAAAGTCCCCCAGCGAAATCGTGCGCGCGACCGATGCCAGCGCCGGTTCGCTGACGACGGCGGCCCGGAGTCTCGAAAGATCGCCCTCGTTCGAGTTGGGACAGAGCTTCATGAGATGCTCGCTCACCACGAGATTCAGAACAGCGTCGCCGAGGAACTCCATACGTTCATTGTGAAAAGGGACCTTGTTTTCGTTTGCGAACGACGTATGCGTGAGGGCGCGCTCAAGCAGCTCCGGGTCCTTGAACGTATGGCTGATCCTCTGTTGAATGTCCGAAAGGGGACGCATCTTATTTCCGGAATTTTTTGAAGACCAGGCAGGCGTTTGTGCCGCCGAAGCCGAATGAGTTGGACATGACGGCGTCCGGCTGTGCCTGTCTCGCTTTGTTCGGAATGTAGTCGAGGTCGCATTCCGGATCGGGATTTTCGAGATTGATGGTCGGGGGAAGAATCCCGCGTTCCATGGCCAGGATGCTGATCACCGCTTCCACGCCGCCGGCCGCTCCAAGCAGGTGCCCGGTCATGGACTTGGTCGAGCTCACCGCCAGTTTGTAGGCGTGATCGCCGAACACGGTCTTGATGGCCATGCTCTCGTTCTCGTCGCCGAACTTGGTGGAAGTTCCGTGGGCGTTGATGTATCCCAGCTCCGTGGGCGCGATGCCGGCGTCTTTGATCGCCATTTTCATGCACCTCGCCGCGCCCTCGCCGTTCGGCGCCGGCGACGTTATGTGATACGCGTCACCCGATGCACCGTAGCCGATAATCTCCGCATGAATGCGGGCGCCGCGCGTTACCGCGGACTCCATTTCTTCCAGGATGACGACGCCGGAGCCTTCTCCCATGATAAACCCGTCGCGATCGATGTCGAACGGGCGACTTGCGCGCTGCGGCTCGTCATTTCTCGTGGACAGGGCCTTCATCGCGTTGAACCCTCCCACGCCGGTCGGGCAGATGCACGATTCCGTTCCGCCGGCGATCATGGCATCGGCATCGCCGCGCTGGATCCATTTGAACGCATCGCCGATGGAGTGGGTCCCTGTTGCGCAGGCCGTGACCACGCAGATGTTGGGGCCCTTGGCGCCGTAGCGGATGGAGATCATTCCGGATGATTCATTGATGATCAGCATCGGGATAAAGAAAGGCGTCACTTTCCGAATGCCGCGCTCAAGATAGATTTTGTGATATTTCTCGATGGCGGGAAGTCCACCCATGCCGGCGCTGACAATGACGCCGACGCGCTCTGCGTTCTCCGGCGTGATCTTAAGACCGGAATCGTCCATGGCCATTTGGCTCGCCGCGATCGCAAGATGGATGAAGCGGTCCATCTTTTTGATCTCTTTCGCGTCGATGTACGTTGCGGGGTCGAAGCCGTGGATCTCGCCCGCGATCTGGGTGGGGATGGTCTTGTCATCGAACTGCGTAATAGGACCGATGCCGGACTTGCCGTTGATCAGGCCCTCCCAGGTTTTTTCCGTATCCAAACCGACCGGGGTGATCATCCCGACGCCGGTAACGACGACTCTTCTTTTCAAGAAAGGATACCTCCTGCGTAAACACCGGTAGAGACCGATGCTCTCCCGGATGATAGACAACATGATATTTCAGACGTTTCGACGTGTGTGGCCGGTCGCCGAGTTGTCCCGTTTTGGACGCGTGCTGCTCTAAAAACGCGGTCAAAGAGAAACAGCCCGAGGGACCAAAAAATCCGAAAAGCCAAAAAACCCTTCCCGCACGCGCGAGAGAGATCTTCTGGCTTTTAGGATTTTCTTAAACCATGGGTGCGAATGCCGTCCGCGGCACGTGCCGTTATTATTTTGCTTTTGCTTTGATATAGTCGATCGCGCTCTGAACGGTACCGATCTTTTCGGCGTCCTCGTCCGGAATCTCCACGCCGAACTCTTCTTCGAGCGCCATAACAAGTTCCACGGTGTCAAGTGAATCAGCGCCGAGATCGTTCACGAACGAAGCCTCGGGCTTCACGTCCGCTTCCGGCACTCCGAGCTGCTCGGAAATGATTTTTTTTACTTTTGCCTCTACATCTGCCATTGTCATCCTCCTATGGTTGTGTGCTTTTTCGTATTATGCATCCTGAATTATGATGGGGACTGTGTCTTTGCTACATGTACATGCCGCCGTTTACATGGACCACCTGGCCGGTGATGTATGAGGCCCATGGCGATGCAAGGAAGCGGACCGCATTTGCGACGTCCTCGGGCGTGCCGAGTTTGCCCATGGGGATCTGCTTCGCGAGCTCCGCTCTTACGTTTTCCGAAAGCGACTGTGTCATGGCTGTATCGATGAAACCGGGAGCGACGGCATTGGCGGTGATGCCGCGGTTTGCGTATTCCCGCGCTATGGTCTTGGTAAGGCCGATGAGGCCCGCTTTGGAGGCCACGTAATTAGCCTGGCCGGCGTTGCCCATGGCGCCGACGATCGAGGCAATATTGATGATCGTGCCGCCCCGCTGTTTCGACATATACTTGAGCGCCGCCTTCGTGCACAGGAACGAGCCTTTCAGGTTGATGTCGAGCACGAGATCCCAGTCTTCGTCTTTCATGCGGAGGATCAGCCCGTCACGCGTAATGCCCGCGTTATTCACGAGAATATCGAGGCGGCCGAATTTTTCCACGACTTGGTCGATCATGGCCGTAACTTCGGCGGAGGCCGCCACGTTCGCTTTGAGGGCGAGTGATTTTCTCCCTTTGGCCTCGATATCACCGGCGGTCTTCTGCGCAGCCTCGAGGTTTACGTCGCAGATGGCAACGTCCGCGCCGTCGGTCGCCAGCGCGAGAGCGATGTCCCTGCCGATGCCCTGTGCCGCGCCTGTTACCAGGGCTATTTTACCGTTTAGACTCATGTTGACTCCTTACGTGCGCTATTCTCGGTTGAGAAGTACGTTCATAACGCGCCGGTTTTATATTCCCAGCACGCGAAGTGTTTCATGCATGCTCTTGCCGTCTTCGACGTTCAGTGTCTTCGCGTCGCGCGCGATGCGCTTCACCAGTCCGGAAAGCACCTTGCCCGGCCCGAGTTCGATGAACGTATCGTACCCGGCGGCGACCATGTTCTTGATCGAATCTTCCCAGTACAGGGGACCGCTGATTTGTTTGATGAGCGCCGGCCTCAGCTCCGCAGCCGTCCGGAGAAACGCGGCATCCGCATTATTCACGATGGGAATGCGGAGGTCGCTGATCGCTACATGTTCCAATTCCTGCGCCAGACGTTCGCCAGCTTGTTTCATCATAGCACAATGAGACGGCACGCTTACGGCAAGAGGTACAACTTTTTTCGCGCCTCTCGTCTTCGCGAGTTCTATGGCTGTTTCCACGGCCTTTTTTTCTCCGGCTATCACGATCTGGCCCGGGGAGTTGTAATTGGCAGGGGCAACTATACCATTTTTGGCGGCTTCAAGGCAAGTTTTTTCTACGTCCTGCCGTTCCATGCCGAGGATGGCGGCCATGAGTCCGGTTCCCACGGGCACGGCCTCCTGCATGAACCGGCCGCGTTTCCGCACGAGCGCAAGCGCGTCCTTGAGTTCGAAGCCGCCTGCCGCGGTTATGGCCGTGTATTCACCGAGACTATGACCGGCTGTTGCTTCGGCCGCGAGACCTCTCCGTTCGAGAGGCCGCAAGATAGCGATGCTCGCCGCGAGGAGCGCAGGCTGCGTATTTTCCGTGCGGTTCAGCTCCTCGATCGGCCCGTTCAGGCAGAGTTGTATCAGGTCATAGCCCAGCACGTCGCTTGCGGCTTCGAAGACCTCTTTCGATTCGCTGAAATTTTCTATAAAGTCCTTGGCCATGCCCGCATACTGAGAGCCCTGGCCGGGAAAGATGAACGCAATCTTCACGTATGTGTTTCCTCTCAAAAATATCCGCAGCGTCCCTTGCCGAGCAGGAATGACGGTGACTGAAAATAAAAAGACTTAAAATCTAAATAATAAATGATACACTAAATTTGATGAAACCGTAAGAAGCAAGGATTTGCCACAGAGCACACAGAGCGCACAGAGGTAAGCCTTTAAAAAAATGAAAGATTTTCTCTGAGTCCTCTGTGACCTCGGTGGCTAAAAAGACTTTTTACGAATGCATCAAATTTGAAATAGTTGTTATGTGCAATTACCTGGGATTTTGAGCTGAGGATTTTATCCTCTCATTTCCTTAAACTTCCTGATCAAGAGCGGAACGACCTCCATGACATCACCCACGATGCCGTACGTCGCCACGCTGAAGATGGGGGCGTTGGGGTCCTTGTTGATCGCGACAATGACGTCGGAGGACTGCATGCCGGCGAGGTGCTGGATGGCGCCCGAGATACCGCAGGCGATATAAAGCTTCGGACAGACCGTCTTGCCGGTCTGGCCGACCTGATGGGAGTAGGGGATCCAGCCTTCGTCCACGGCGCCTCTTGTTGCGGCCACGGCGCCGCCCAGGGTCCTGGCGAGTTCCTGAATCAAATCGAAATTTTTGCCGCTTCCAAGGCCGCGTCCGCCGGACACGATGATGTCGGCCTCGCAGATATTCACGGTCTCCGCCAACTCCTCAACCGTCTTGATGACCGCGGTGCGCAACGCGCCGTGCGCGTTGAACGAGACGTCGATGACCTCGCCTTTTCGTGAAG
>JBGPUS010000087.1:0-7699 GCA_041491325.1 Nitrospirota bacterium
TGGCTGAAGCGATTCAGAAATATCACGAAGCGCTGAAAGCGGCGGGCATCGGGGCACCGCTCCCGGGAGAGCGCATACCCGTGGGCGAGGCTTTGGGCCGCGTTACGTCCGAAGCGGTGATAGCCGGGATTTCATCGCCGTTCTATCACTCGGCGGCCATGGACGGCGTTGCGGTCAGATTCATCGACACGCTCGGCGCCGCGGAGACCCGGCCCAAACGGCTCCGCGTGCCCGCGCAAGCGGTGTACGTCGATACGGGAGACCCCATGCCCGATGATTATGACGCCGTAATCATGATCGAGGATGTGGAAAAAATTTCGGAAGCGGAGATTGAGATCCTGAAGCCGTCGGTCCCGTGGCAGCATGTGCGTCTGGTCGGAGAAGACATCGTCGCCACGGAAATGATCATTTCGGAGAACCATGTGGTCCGGCCCGTGGATATGGCCGCCATGCTGGCAAGCGGCGCCTCCTCCGTCAAGGTCCGCCGCAGGCCCGTAGTTTCGATCATCCCCACGGGGACCGAACTCGTGGAAGCGGGCACGCCGCTCAAGAAAGGCGACATCATCGACTTCAACTCGACCATGCTCGCGGCCATGGCCGTTCAGTGCGGGGCCGTTGCGGTGCGAAAAAAAATCGTCAAAGACGACGCAGCTCTGCTCGGCAAGACGATCCTGGACGCGCTTGCCGTATCGGACCTCGTCGTCATCAATGCGGGTTCTTCGGCGGGCAGGGAAGATTTTACCGCCGATGTCATCGCCGAGCTCGGAGAAGTTTTTGTGCACGGCGTCTCGATTAAGCCGGGCAAACCGGTCATTCTCGGCATCGTGAAGAACAAACCGGTGATCGGCATTCCGGGGTATCCCGTCTCCGCGGCCTTTACCTTCGGTCTCTTCGTAAAGCCGCTTATCTTTGAGCTCCAGGGCCTGAATCCGCCCCGGCCGGAAACGATTTCGGCAATGCTCAGCAGGCAAGTGGCGTCCTCGCTTGGGCAGGAAGAGTTTATTCGGGTGAAGGTCGGGAGCGTGTCCGGCAAGCTGATCGCTACGCCCGTGACCCGGGGCGCCGGAGCGCTCATGTCGCTCGTGCGCGCGGACGGCGTCATTCGCGTGCCGGCCCAGATCGAGGGGTTCGGCGCGGGGCAGGAGATTCCGGTGGAACTCCTGCGTCCCGCGCGCGATATCGAGAACACCATCGTGTGCATCGGTTCTCACGACAATGCTCTCGACGTGCTGGCCAATTATCTCAAGAAAAAAGACCCCGATCTTTCTCTCTCGTCCGCCCACGTCGGGAGCATGGGCGGTCTTCTGGCCCTCAAGCGCGGTGAAGCGCATTTCGCGGGCACGCATCTTCTGGATGAGGAAACGTATGAATACAACGTGAGTTACATCAAAAAACTCATCCCGGACAAACGCATCGTGCTGATGAATCTGGTGTATCGTGAGCAGGGGCTCGTGGTAAAAAAAGGAAACCCCAAAGCGATCAAGGGTTTTGAAGACCTCGCGCGTCAAGACGTGGTGTTCGCGAACCGGCAGGCGGGGGCCGGGACGCGTCTGCTTACGGACATGTACTTGAAGAAACTGAAGATTGACCCCGCAACGGTAAAAGGGTATGATCACGAGGAATTCACGCATATGTCGGTGGCGGCGGCCGTGCTCTCGGGGGCGGCGGACACCGGTCTCGCCGTGCTTTCGGCGGCCCAGGCGCTGGGCCTGGACTTCATTCCGGTGGCGAAAGAACGGTACGACCTGGCGATTCCGCAGGAGTTCTACGATTCGCCCATGCTCCAGCCCTTGATCGGGATCATCCGCGAGGACAAGGAGTTTCGCGATCAGATTATCGGCATGGGCGGGTATGACGTGAGCGAGATGGGGAAGATCATGGCGACATTGTAATAGTCGAGCTATGGGACAAAAAAAGAAAAATTTCACGCGGAGGCGCGGAGTCCGCAGAGAAAGCTAAAAAAAATTCTGGTTTAAAACCAAAAGCAAAAGTGTTTCTATTTACCTCCGCGAACTCCGCGCCTCCGCGAGAGACGCCTTTCAGCCTTAATTTTTAGTCCCGGTTTATCCGGTTTTGATAATTGATTTCAAAGACAGGGAGGTATCAGCATGTTCGCAATAGCCGCGGCGCCCGGCCTGGGCGTGGGGGCCCTCGGCCTTTTCGGAGAGACCGGATGGGTCGGCAAGGGGATCGTCATAATCCTGATGGGGTTTTCGGTCGTCTCCTGGGCCATGATCCTGCTCAAGTACCAGTTTCTGCGAAAGGCGGAAAAGGAGTCTCATGATTTTCTGACCGCGTTTCGGAGGACCAAAAAGATCGATGAACTCCTCGTGCAGGCGGACACGAAAAAATACAGCCCTCTGGCCACACTCTTTACCGAGGGATATCGGGAGTGCGAGTCGATCATCAAGGGCCTCCCGGATCAAAAGGTAAGCAATGAGGAGCGCCCGCTCATCTCCCAGGAGGTTGAACGCCTGCTCAAAATCACCACGCAGGATGAGATCGTCTACATGGAGCGGTATCTTGCGTTCCTCGGGACCACGGGTACGGTGGGGCCGCTCCTCGGGCTCTTCGGCACGGTGTGGGGCATCATGGATGCCTTCTACGGCATCGGGCTCAAGGGAGCGGGCGATATCGGCGCGCTTGCGCCGGGGCTTGCTGCCGCGCTCATCAATACCATCTCCGGTCTGTTCGTGGCCATACCCGCCGTGATCGCGTATAACTATTTCGCGGACAAAATACGCGATATCGCGATCCGCTGCGATTCCTTCTCGATGGAATTCCTGAGCTTCATGGAACGGCACCTCCTGAGGGGGCGGTCATGAGCTTCGAACGAAGAGAGCGAAGCATCATCCGTGAGATCAACCTTGTGCCGCTCATCGACGTGCTGCTTACCGTGCTTTTCTTCTATATGATCGTATCTCCCATGATGAGCCGGGGGCTCGACGTGAACCTGCCCAAGTCCGAAGCCAACACCGTCAAACCGGAAGACCGCATCGTGCTGACGGTCACGCGCGCCCAGGAAATATTCGTTGAAAAAGAGCGAGTAAGCATTTCCCGGCTCAAGGACGTGCTCGATTCGATCCGCCAGACCAAGCCGTTGATCAACGTGTACCTGCGCGCGGACAAAGACGCGCCGTACGGCGCGGTCGTGCAGGTGATGGACGTCGTGAAGCGGTCCGGGATCGACCGGCTCGGCATGGTGACCGAGGCCGCGGCGGGGGGCGAGTCCGGCAAATGAAGCTCCGCTCGGGGAAAAGGATCGGGCAGTCAGGGTCCGAACTGACCGTGACGGTCTTCTTTTCCTTTATCATCCATGTGCTCATTGTGTTCGCCGCGGTCTCCTTGTATATCGTTAAGGTCCCGAAAGTGCCGCCGCCGTTCTATCAGGTGAAGCTTGTCGGCCTGCCGGCGGACCTTTCCCCGCCGCTGCAGGAAGTTTCCGCGCCTCTTCCTCCAAAGGAAGAACCTGCTCCCCAAAAAAACAAGGCGTCGACGAAGGCGAAAAAAGCGGTTTCGAAAACCATAAAGGCAGCCCCGAAAAAAGGCGCATTGCCGGAGCTCTCCCAGCAACAGAAACCGGCGCTTGCGGAGGAAAAGCCCGCTGAAAAGCCGGCGGACCAGGCGCCTGCGGGATCGCCCGTGGCCGTCACAACGCCGCAGCAGGACTTTAAATTTTCCTGGTACCTCGTTCTGGTGCGGGACAAGATAGGGCAAAACTGGAGGCCCCCTCCGGACGCGAAGGACGCGAAAGCCAGGCTCGTATTCGCCGTGAACAGGTCGGGCTGGGTAAGCGAGGTCAATCTCGATAATGAGCACTCAACCGGCACGTTCGGGTTTAAACAGGCGGCGATACGGGCCGTGCGCGCATCGAACCCGTTTCCGCCGCTGCCGGAAGATTTTTCGAAACAGTCCTTGGAGTTCAGCGTGGATTTGATGGCTGAGCAGTGAAGAAGGCAGGGTCCGGGGTCAGGGTTCAGGGGTCAGGGGGGCAGGGTCCAGAAAATCTAAACATGAAACGCATTCTTTTAATCATAGCGCTCTGCGTGCTTACGACGGTCCCTATGGCCGTGCAAGGCCAATACTACCTGGGTGTCATACAAGGTGAGAGCAAGAAGATCCCCATCGCCGTTCTTGATATTTATGATGCTGCGGGGAATCCGAAATTACGCGCCCTGGCCCTTGAGGTCCTGCAGGCCGATCTGCGCCGCTCCCAGATCTTCGAAGTCATGGACCCGAAAAAGCTGGATCTCTCCTATGCCGCGAAGACCGAGCCGACTGAGGATGTCATAAAGCGCGGTGGGACCTTCGGCCTCTCCGGCCTCGTCTGGGCCGCTATCCAACGAAAAGGCAGGGACCTCGTCCTGTCAGGCAAGTTGTACGACGCGGCTTCGGGGACGCGTATCGCCAACAAAGAATACTTCGGCAGCGAGGATACCTTGCGGCGTCTGGCCCACACTATGGCGGATGAGATCGTGACCCGCTATACCGGTGAAAAAGGCATTGCCCGGACCCGCATCGCTTACGTTTCGGACAAGTCACGTAATAAAGAATTGTACGTCATGGACTATGACGGCCAAAACGAAACGAAGCTGACCGCGGACCGGTCAATTTGCCTTTCCCCGGCCTGGAGCCCGGACGGTAAAACACTGGCTTATGTTTCCTATCGGGACAGGAACCCCGATCTCTATGCTCTGGATATGGAAACCTTCAGGCGGTGGAAATTATCAGGAAGCAACGGCCTCAACATTTCTCCCGCGTGGTCGCCGAACGGGCAGCGTATTGCGCTGGCGCTCTCCAAGGACGGCGCCTCCGAGCTCTACACCATGTACCGGGACGGCAATGACCTGGAACGGCTCACCTACGGGGCCTCAGACAATGTTTCTCCTTCATGGTCGCCGAACGACAGGGAGATCGTGTTTACTTCGGGCAGGGCCGGCACGCCGCAAGTATACATCATGGGCGTCGACGGGACCGACATACGCAGGATCACGTTCGAGGGCTCCTATAACGCCTCGCCCCAGTGGTCGCCGCGCGGGGACAGAATTTTGTTCGTGTCGCAGATGAAGGGGTTATTCAAGATCGCGACGGTAAACACGGACGGCTCCGACCTCCGGCTGCTCACGAGCGGACCCGGAAGCGATGAAAATCCCTCCTGGTCTCCTTCCGGCAGACAGATCGTATTCAGTTCGAACCGCGAGGGAAAGTCCAACATCTACATCATGAATGCGGACGGTTCCGACCTCGAACGCATTACGCCTAATGATGCAAACTATACGTCGCCGGCCTGGTCGCCGTAAATTCCGCTGAAATCACCCCACCCATCCTCCCCTTGGCAAGAGGATTCATTGCAGGCCCCTCCTTGCCAAGGAGGGGTTGGGGAGGTGGTTCGAACCTCATGCGTTCGTGAAGGATCGCCAGACCGCTTCTTTAGAAGAGATATTGTTTAAAGCAAAGAAAGCATTTTCACCTTCCCCCGCACCTTCTGACAATCATTCATTCCGCTAATAATAAGGATTTGCTCTCTGCCCGGCGTGATGGTGTATACTTTAAAAAAGGCCGGCGCGTACCTGCTTTCCAGCCTCTCCAAATCGGACTTTACATCGGATGTATGAATGTGGGAGCTTATATGCCTCATTTCGGACTCATGGATGAGAACGCCCTCGGCCCGACTGAAGGGCCTTTGCTGCGCGCCCGGTTGCATATACGGGGCGGCAAACGCAGGCTCAGGCAGGGGAAAATAGCGGCGGGAATTGTTACGCTTTATGATGCCCTTGAAGGCGCAATGCAATATTATTGCTCCGACGTGAACCATCGGGAAAAGCTCGACATCAGGCAGGGCGAGAACCTGAACGAGGACAAGACGCTCTACGCTGTTCTCGTACGGTCAGGAGTCCTTGACGGAAAGTTCGATTTCAGCGCCTTCGACCGGCTGACCGAGCGGTCCCTGCACGAAGAGTTGCCGGGATACGACTATGGAGAGTTGCTTAGAAGCATCGAGTCGGTCATGACCCAGCTCGGGGTGCTGCCTTTTGATGAAGCAACGCTCCCGGCGGAAGATCCGAAGACGTTTTGATCGAAAGAAAAAATATTTAACCACGGATTAACACGGTAAATATAACCAAATCCCTCCTAACCTCCCTTTTCAAAAGGGAGGAACACCCCTCTTTAACAAAGAGGGGAGGGGGAGATTTTTTATTCTGTCGTTCAACCCGATCCGTGGCAACGCGAAAAACAGCTTTCTTGGAATTAAACCATGAATAAACTCGCCGATGAAAAATCCCCTTATCTTAAACACGCGGCCAACCAGAAGATCAACTGGCTTCCCTGGTCCGAAGAAGCGTTCGAGCTTGCCCGCCGTGAGGACAAACCCGTTTTTCTGAGCACAGGCGCGGTGTGGTGCCACTGGTGCCACGTCATGGCCCAGGAATCCTTTGAGGATGATGAAACCGCAAGGACAATGAACGAGCTGTTCATCAATATCAAGCTCGACCGGGACGAACGGCCGGACATCGACCGCAGATACCAGCAGGCCGTTTCCGCAATGGGCGGGGGAAGCGGGTGGCCGCTTTCCGTCTTTCTGACGCCTGACAAGGAACCGTTTTACGGGGGCACGTATTTTCCGCCTCAGCAGACGCAGGGCAGGCCCGCCTTCAAAAACGTGCTCACGTCCGTGAGCGAGTACTACAAAACAAAAAAAGAAGACGCGCAGGCGTATGGGGCGCGGGTCTGGGAGGCGCTCAGGACGGAGGCCCCGGCGGCAGGGGCCGTCAGCGAGTCATCAATAGCCGAAGCAGAGCTTTCGATGCTGTCTCTTTTCGACCAGGAGAACGGCGGGTTTGGCGCGTCTCCAAAATTTCCGATGCCCGGGGCGCTGGAGTTCCTTATTCGCCGTTCGACGTCCGGCAATGATATGGCCGCGGGCCGCGCGGCGCGCAAGACGCTCGACGCCATGGCGCGGGGAGGCTTTTACGACCAGCTCGGCGGCGGGTTCCATCGTTATTCCACGGACGCGGCATGGATCATTCCCCATTTCGAGAAAATGGCAGACGACAACGCAGGACTCCTCAAAAACTACCTGGACGGATACGCGGTATTTGGCGATGAGCGCTACCGCGAAATCGCCGAGGGCATCATCGCGTATGTTATGCAGACGCTGTCGGACCCGGGCGGTGGCTTTTATGCGAGCCAGGACGCGGACGTGACTCCGGATGACGAAGGCGGTTACTTTACGTGGACGGCCGAGGAGTTCAAAAACGCGCTCACCGAAGAAGAGTACGAAGCCCTCTCCGCCCATTTGATCGGCAGCGCGGGAGCGATGCATCACGATCCCTCAAAAAAAGTTTTAAGGCTGTCCATGACTCACGAGGAAATCGCGCAAAAAATCGGGAAGAGCGTGGATGAGCTCGGGCGCATCATCCTTCGCGGGAAGGACAAGCTGCTCGCGGAGCGGCAAAAGCGGCAAGCTCCCTTTATCGACCGGACCCTCTATACTTCCCTGAACGGCATGATGATCGCCGCGTTCTTCCATGCCTTCTGTGTGTTGGGCGAGGATAACGCCCGGAAATTTGGCGTGAAGAGTCTTGACCGCATCATGACTGACCGTCGTCTTGCCGGACGATTGCTGCACACGGAGGAGGTCCCCGCCCTTCTCGACGATTATATCCACCTCATCGATGCTTTGATCGCCGGGTACGAA
>JBGPUS010000088.1:0-7564 GCA_041491325.1 Nitrospirota bacterium
TATGATATTGCCGCTGACCTCAGCGAGACGGTAGACATTTGCCTCGCGTGACCGGAAATCGCCGCCCTTGATCGTGTCGTAGAAGAGACGATAAATACTGTCGCCGTCGTTGTTGTAGTTTTTTGCCGCGTTGATGCCGCCCTGAGCCGCGATACTATGGGCACGCCGGGCGCTGTCCTGATAACAGAACGCCTCGACATTGTAGCCGAGTTCGCCTAAGGTCGCGGCGGCGGAAGCGCCGGCAAGGCCGGTCCCGACCACGATGATATTGTATTTCCGCTTGTTGCTTGGGTTCACCAGTTTCACGTCCTGGAGATATTTCGACCACTTTTGCGAAAGCGGACCTGATGGACATTTCCCGTCGAGTATCACGATAGCCCCCTTAACTTTTTAGTATGCCGACGAAAATAACAATTGGGATAGATGCGTAACCGATGAAGAGGATCACAGCCGCAACAACGCCGAGCTTCTCAAATACTTCGATGGTCTTATCAGTATTCAAACCAAGGGTCTGGAGGAAACTCTGCGCGCCATGAGAAAGGTGAAGCGCGAGGGCAATCATGGCGATAATGTAAACGGCCGCAATACCGGCCTGCTGAAAGCTGAGCACCACCATCTTAAGCACATCGGGCCTGCCGAGCGTGTCCATATTTCCCCCAACACCGGCCGATATTGCCGGATTCGTTACGTGGAGAGTAAAGTGGAGAATATGGTAAACGAGGAACCCTGCGATCACAACCCCCGTCCAGATCATGTTCTTGCCGGCGAAGGTTGCCCGTCGGTCTTTTTTAACCGCGTAAGCCTGCGGCCTCGCCGCGCTATTCTCCAGGGCCAGCTGGATTCCGAAAAAGACATGCACGACAAACACTGCGAGCATGACGGTCCGGAACGCCCATACCAGGGGTGGCAGCGCATGAAGATGTTCCGCATAGGCGTTCAGCCATCCGAGATAAATAGTGGAGTTGCCAAGGACATGGATAACGATAAAACTGAGCATCACGATGCCGGTAATAGCCATTATTATTTTTTTTCCGACACTACTTTTTATAAAATGCATGTCTTTTCCCTCGCTCTTATGTTCTTGTTTAGTAGTACCAGCTTCCGACACCCATCACGTGCAAATCCATGCCGCTGTGCTCCTTGTTTACTGCAAGGAGTGTACCATGATGCAAAGGATGATATCACGTTGAATTATAAAGTATTTTACTTCGGTACCATTTAAAACAAATATTACAAAGATTATGGAGGGGTGGCTTGCCGTGAATTAGTTTAGTATTTACAGGTAGATAATAATAATATAACAAGCATTATAATTTATAACTTATTGCATATACTATTACGTTGCACAATCCTGAGGACGCATCTGTTCCCTATAGGGCATTATGCCGTCGATTCGTCGATTATGATGAAAGCCGACGCCGATGGAAAAGAATGGCTACGACGGACAGCCTGGCAGATCTCCACAGACACCAGTATTTTTTGATTAAAAAAACTCTTTTTTTATACCACCGAAGAGGGAGAATGTCAAATAACTGGGGCGCTACTCTTAAATGACGAATTGAGTATTCTTCAGCAGCCTGCTAAAAAACGCCAGCTTATCAATGTCCTATCGACGGACGCAGGAAGGAGGGAGATGGAAATTACCGTCCTGAGAATCAGCAATTAGAGTTCTTCGGACGCCTCGGACTGTTGTTGCTTAAGACGTTTGCTCAAAGCGGGCTGTGAAATGCCGAGAAGCCTACAGGCAATAGACTGGTTTCCCTTGGCCCGTTTCATGGCCTCGGTTATCAGGAGGCCGACGGCCTGGTGGATCGTGGGAAGGGCCTCCACGGTTTCAAAGACGCTCGCGGAATACGCCGGTAGCGCCGGGCCGGACCAGCGTTGACGCTTGCCTATCTCCTGAAAGTATTTTATCGACAAAATGTTGGACGGGTTTTGGGTCACCGCGTCAAAGACCATGGACCTCAGTTCGCGGACATTTCCCGTGAAATCATACCGTTCCAGTAAGGCGACTAAATCAAGTGGAAACGTGGGCTTCTCCCTGCCGAGATCCGAGGCCGCTTCGTCCAGGAAATAGTCAAGGAGCAGAGGAATGTCCTCTTTCCGCTCACGGAGCGCGGGCAGGTGTATGTAATGCGTACGCAATCGGTAGAAAAGGTCTTTTCTGAATTCGCCGCGTTTTTGTTTTTCCGTGAGGTCGTGGTTCGTTGACGCAATGACGCGGGCCTTGAGTTTTTTCGGCTTGTCGCTGCCGAGAGGGAAATAATCGTTCTCCTGAAGAAGCCGCAGGAGTTTTACCTGCGAGGCGTTGTTGAGGTCGCCGATCTCATCCAGAAAGAGCGTACCGTTGTCCGCCTGCTCGACCATGCCGCTCCGCTGTTGGTCCGCGCCGGTAAAGGCGCCCTTGATGTGTCCGAAGAGTGTGTCGGTGAACATGGTGTCGTCGAGGCCGCCCACATTCACCGAGACCAGCGGCCCGGGGCAGCCGCTCATAAGGTGGACCGCATTCGCGGCGAGGCCTTTGCCGACCCCGCTCTCGCCGGTTATCAGCAGCGGCTGGCTGCTTTTTGCGACGGCTTCGATATACTGGAAAATCGTCCGCATGGTCTTGTTCATCGTGATGATGTCTTTAAAAATATCAGGGTGCTGCAGCGTGTCCGAAAGGAAGCGCTGGCTCATCTCGCGGTTTTCCCGTCGTATCTCGATAAGCCGTATGGCGTGAAGGATGACGGTAGTGATCCGGTCCTCCTCGGCGGTTTTGACGAGGTAATCGAACGCGCCCTGTTTCATGCACTTGACCGCGGTTTCGATCTGGTTCATGCCGCTCACGATAATGACGATGATCTCAGGATACTGTTCGCTGATCATGCCGAGCAGGTCCTCTCCCGAAAGACGGGGCATGGTAAGGTCCAGGAGGACGATGCCGATCGTGCGCCGGGACAGAACGGCCATGACCTCCAGGCTATCATGGCAGGTAATGATGTTCGTTATGCCGGCAAGGCGCTCAAGGGTGATGCGCATGGACCTGAGCCATGCGACTTCGTCATCCACGATCAACAAACTGAAAGAGGGGTAGGGCGCTTCGTTCATGAACGGACCTCCGACGCTGCTGAGGGCAAGAGTAGGATAACAGTCGTGCCGACACCCGGCTCGGACTCGAAGCGGATCAATCCGCCGTGCTCTCTTATGATCTTGTCGGAAATGGCCAGGCCCAGACCGGTCCCGCCGGATTCCCGTTTGGTGGTAAAAAAGGGATCAGTCAAGCGGGAAAGGTTCTCCGGCGGTATGCCCACGCCGTTGTCATGGACCTTTACAATGACGGACCCGGCGTCATGATCGTAGGCAGTCGTAACGTAAATGCCCTTGCCGGAACTTACCTTGACGTCCTCGCAGGCATTTACAATATCCACCAGGGGGCTGAATACAGCCTTTGCTGTGCTCCCGGCCGCGTCGATGGCCTGGCAGGCATTTAAGACGAGGTTCACGATGACCTGTTCAAGGCGATGAGAATTGCCTTTGACCAAGGGGAGGGGCTGATACCGATAGCGGAGGGTCGATCTTCTGAGCGAGTTATCGATCAGGCGCAAAGACGTTTTGATCACATCATTGATATCCACCAGTTCATTGCAATCAGCATCACTGGTTCTGGAAAAGTGTTTCAGGTCGTCGACAATTCGCTTGATGCGCTTTGCGGCATCCTGCATTTCGTCGAGCATAAAGGGGACCTCGTTGTGCATCCGTGAATACGCCAAGCCCCCCATTTTGAAATCTCCCTGCTGCTGATAATGGGCATCCAGGATCGGCCCTATGTCTTTCATGACGGCGCTGATGACAGGCAAATTCAGGAGGATCAAACCGTTCGGGTTGTTGATCTCATGAGCCATACCCGAAACAAGAACGCCCAGGGCCGCCATTTTATCGGCCTGTACAAGCTGCTGCTGATGGAGCTTGAGTTCTTCGGCCGCACGCTTGCGCTCCTCAACTTCATGTTCCAGGGCCGCGGTCCTGATGGCGACCTGACGCTTGAGGACCCTCGACCAAAGGAGGGAAACGCTGAGACCGAGAACCAGCGAGACGACGATGATCAAACTGTGCTGCGCCAACCATGACCAGGCCACGGAGGATTTTTCAGCGCCTCCCAGCCATTTGTCCTGAAGTTCCTTGTAGCGTCCGGTGTGCCGGAGAAGCGCCAGGCCCTCGTTAAATTTGGCCAGGACCGCCTTGTTGCCTTTTTTGGCGGCATAACAATATTGTTTCGTTTCGATGCTTCGAGCGACGATCTTGACGTTTTTTATCCCGGCGTCTTTGATGATATACGCTCCCGGCAGCGTTGCCAGCACGGCGTAGTCATACTTGCCGGACGCAAGCAGTTTAACGGCATCTCCTACGGTTTTAGCGGGGACCGGGAGGATTTGAAAACCGGTCTGTACGAAGTAATCGTACATAACTCCTCTGCCCATGAGTATGACTTCCTTACCGCGGAGATCGTCAAGGGAAGACACCGACGGGGCTCCCTCTCTTGCGAAGATGGAGTGAGAAACGAAAGAATGAGGCGGGGAAAATTCGAGAATTTTTGACCGGTCCTCGGAGTAGGATATACCCTGCAGAACGTCGACCTCGCCTTTTTCAAGGGCGTGGCGCATGCCCGTCCATGACTCGCCCAGCGTGATACTGACGTCAAAGCCCATGATCTCGGCTATTTCATTGGTTAATTCAACGACAAAGCCCGCAGGTTTACCGTCCGCGTCGAGGAATTCATAAGGCGGATAGGCGCTGTTGCCCCCTACAATGATCCGGTCCTTCAATGCATGCATAGCCTCCTGGGCCGTACTGGTCACGGCAGGAAACAATAAAAACAGGAGGCAGGTGACTACTCTCAGCATCATACGATTAAATGTCCAAACCCCACGCAGTGAATTTTTAGAATGTTTCTTCACATCGGCATCAACTAAAGGCTCATATCACACATTACGAAATCATGTAAAGAAAGTCAAGGCGCATGATCATGACGGGTAGCATCTCTTATTGACAAATTTAATAAAATGCTATATTTTTATATATCACTCATTAAAGGAGGAGGAAATGAAAAACGCGGGCACACAGGATGTGAAGGGACGCCACTTGAAAACCGTCACGATCACGGTCAACGACAGACCAATCACGTTCCAGGAGCACAAAGCAACGGGGATGGAAATTAAAGAGACGGCGATCACTCAGGGGCTGAAGATTCATAGTGATTTGGTCCTTTTCAAGGTGAACCCCAATTGCTGCTTGAAGCAAATCCGGGATACCGAGACGGTCACCCTGCACGAAGCGGCGCGTTTCTGCGCAGTCACGCCGGACCATTAGGCCAAGAAATATCTTTTTCTCTCCGCAGCTTACTCTTTCAGCTTGGGGTCCTGTCGGCGTCTTTCAAAATTGGCATCATGAAATCTTAAGTCTTTGTTATGCGTTTTTCTCCGTAAAAGTATAAAAAACCCCACGAGAATGCAAAGGAGCGGCCATACCTTTGCCAGTTCAGAGCCGAATTCCGGAAGCCGGTGGATGTTTAAAATCACTAAGTATCCGCCGACAAGTATGAGTAATATTGTCCATATCCGCGCTCTTGTTCCCATGTTCTTCTCTCCTCATTTAAGGATCTCGTTGTTTCCCGCTAAAACTTAAACACATAATAGCGCAGCCAGACATAGACCGTACAAATAATCACCGACTCGATCATGAGCGGCATGCCGTAGAGCATGAACTTCTTGAAGGAGATCGGTGTGCCCATCTTCTCGGCCATGCCCACCACGATGACGTTGGCTGAAGCGCCGATAGCAGTGCCGTTCCCGCCCAGGCAGGCGCCCAGGGCCAGAGACCACCAGATCGGCATGAGGTCAGGATGGTGCAGGAGCTCGACGCCGGAAAGAGTGGGCCAGAGCTGTCTTGCCATGTCGATGATAAGCGGGTTCATGGTCGCCACGTACGGGATGTTATCGATAAAGGCAGAGGCAAAGGCCGAGAACCACATCACGACCATTGACGTTGCGAAGAGATTGCCCTGAGTAATATCCAGCACCTTGATGGACATCCATTTGATCAGCCCGACGTTTACGACGCCGCCGATGATGATGAACAGGCCTATGAAAAAGAAGAGCGTGGTCCATTCGCACTCGGCGAGGATGTGGTGAGGCTCTTTGTTCCCGGACACAAGCAGAAGCAGCCCAGCACCGAACAGGGCGATCGTCGCGGGCTCGTAGTGGAGCATGCCGTGCAGAACGAATCCTATTATCGTCACGGCGAGCACGGCGAGAGACTTCTTGAGAAGCACGGGGTCCTTGATCGCATCGTTCTCGTTCATGGCCATGACCCGCTGCCGAAGCTCTTCCTTTACCGTCAGCCGCTTGCCGAAGATGAACTTGAGCGTTATGATATAGGCGATCAGAACGAGAATAATTACCGGGGTCAGATGGTAAATGAAGGCCATGAAGTCGAGCTGGGCCTTGGACGCGATCATGATGTTCGGCGGGTCGCCGATAAGGGTTGCCGTGCCGCCGATGTTCGAGGCCAAAGCCTCGGTGATAAGATAGGGCACGACGTCCAGTTCGAGGGCCTGGCAGATTAAGAGCGTGACCGGCGCGATAAGCAGCACGGTGGTGACGTTGTCGAGAAAGGCCGAGACAAATGCGGTCACTATCGAGAAGATCACCATGATCATGAAGGGCCGGCCCTTGGCGATCTTGGCGCTCTTGATGGCGAGGTATTCAAAGCAACCCGTGGGTTTCATGATGTTGATGATGATCATCATGCTGATCAGCAGAAAGATCACGTTCCAGTCCACGCCGAGGTCCGTGCTGTGAAAGGCGTTCTCCTGGGTCAGGATGCCGAGGATGATCATCAGGGCGGCCCCGAAGATGGAGATGATGGTCTTATGGATTTTCTCGGTGACGATAATGCCGTAGACAACGATGAAGATGGCCGTGGCGATCCAGAAGGGCGCGTTCATGACGACCTGTTTTGCGGTTGTTGCTACTTCTTGTGTCATTGTTCCTCCTCAGTTCCTTTTATATGATTACGGTTTGAACGAATAATTATCATCCAGCATCGCCTTGACCACGGCAAAAAAGATGTCCCTTTCGTAGATCATTCCCACGGCCTTTCCGTCCGCGTCCACAACAGGAACTCGTTCGACACATTGTTTCAGCATGTGGTCCACGCATTCCATAAGGGAATCGTTCGGCCTGACGGTAAGGACCGCGGTCTTGGTCATTACCTCCGAAACCTTGTGATCGGCGGCCTTCCTTGCCATTTCCTCGACCATGCCGTCCCAGGTGAAGCCTCCCAGGTTCATCATGTTCAAATAGGAGGGATGTACGGCCCTGAGAATGTCGCTCATGGTCAGCATGCCGATCAGCTTGCCGTCGGGAGCGAGGACCGGCAGGGCCTTGACACGAACCTTCTCCTCGCCGGTTCGCACGATTCTCAAGAGATTGACTGCTTCTTTCAGTGTCGCCTCGGGCCGCAGATATTCATTGATCGGTAACATCAAGTCTTTTGCTTTCATACTTTCTCCTTCATCTGTTCA
>JBGPUS010000089.1:0-7481 GCA_041491325.1 Nitrospirota bacterium
GACCTTTGTGGTCAAGCAAAGCCTCATCGACTACCCGATCTTCAAGCACATCATGAGGTCGCGCAAGCCGATTACCGTGGGCCGCGCAAACCCCCGCGACGACTTGAAGGCCGTCCTGGAAGGCGGCACGGAGAAACTGCGAAACGGCAGCTCCATCATCATCTTCCCGCAGACGACGCGCACTCCGGTATTTGATCCCGAGCAGTTCAATACCATCGGCATCAAGCTTGCGAAGAAAGCGGGCATGCCGATAGTCCCTATAGCGCTCAAGACAGACGCCTGGGGCAGGGGCGCGTATTTGAAAGATTACGGCAGGATCAATCCGTTGAAAAAAGTCCGCTTTGCATTTGGAAAGCCCTTGAGGATCACGGACCGGGGGACCGAGGAACACGCGGAGATCGTGGGGTTTATCAAGGGAAAGCTTGAGGAGTGGAAGGAATAAAACAGCTGAGGACCGCCCCTGCGGGCCGGTCCTCAGCATCGCGTCCTATTACTTTACAGAGATTAATTCAACTTCGAAAATCAGAACCGCGTTCGGGCCGATGGGACCGCCGCCGCGTTCTCCGTATGCGAGGTCCGAAGGAATGACGAGCTGCCACTTGGCGCCTTCTTTCATGAGCTGCAAGGCTTCGGTCCAGCCTTTGATCACGCCGGTCACGGGGAAGGTTGCGGGCTCTCCGCGTTTATACGAACTGTCGAACTCCGTGCCGTCGACCAGCGTGCCTTTGTAATTCACTGTCACCGTGTCCGTGGCTTTCGGCATCTTGCCGTTCCCTTCCGCAAGCACCTTGTACTGCAAACCGCTCGGCAGTGTTTTGACGCCTTTCTTCTTCTTGTTGTCCGCCAGGAATTTGTCGCCGTCCTTCTTGCTCTTTTCTCCCATGATTTTCGCTCGCTCCTGTTGTTTGGATTGGAGGTCTTTCTGGACCGCCATAATGACCGCTTTTACCTCTTCATTGGTCATAAGCGGCGTAGTCCCGGCCAAGGCGTCCTTGATGCCCAGCACGACGATGTTCGGGTCCACGTCGAGCCCGTTCTTCTTCAGGCTGTTGCCCATGTCCAGGCCGATGGCGTAGCTGAGTTTGTCCTTCTGCGTCTTGAGCTCCGTTTTTTCCGCCGCAAACGCGAGGTTCGCAGCCGCAAACATACATGCGATGATTGCCAGTCTTACTTTCATGTCATCTCCTTTTTTGAAAAATCGTTTTTGAAAAAATTTTCACCGCAGAGGACGCGGAGGACGCTGAGAAATTCTTTAAATTTGTACAATAGCTTTTATTTTTTCATAACGAGATTATCAGCATTCCCGTGCTTTGTCAACCGCTTGATCGAATTCGTAATTAGCTTAAAAACGGCGGTTGGGACCACTGATAAACACTGATAAACACAGATGAAAAACAAAGTTAGCAATTTAGATCATGTGAGGTTTTCAACTAACTGGTGATATGTAATTCGATTTATGTTGTTGAATTATCCGTGTTCATCCGTGTTCATCTGTGGTTAACTGCTTTGTGCGCTTTCATCACGGCGTCCCCTAACGTTACAAAAGAACATCGAAAAGCGTAAAAACAAAGATAACAATACTGATGTATGCGTTCATATTAAAAAAGGCCATATTCAGTTTTGAAAGGTCGTCTTCTTTGACGAGCGAGTGTTCGTAGATGATCAGGCCCAGCGCGATCATCACGCCCGCAACATACAACCCTCCCAGGGGCAGGAGGTAGAAAAGCCACAAGAGAGCGGCAATCGTGATTGCGTGAGCGACGCGCGCTATCCACAGAGAATGCCGCACCCCGAATTGCTGGGGAATGGAATGGAGCCCGGCTTTCCGGTCAAAGGCCATGTCCTGGAGCGCATAGAGAACGTCGAAGCCCAGGAGCCAGAACAGCACGGCGGCCCCGAGCACGAGCGCGGGGGATTCCAGCTTCCCGGTTATCGCGATCCATGCTCCTATCGGCGCGAGGCAGATGGCAAAGCCCAGGAAGGCATGAGACAGGAACGTGAACCGCTTCGTATAGGAGTAAAAAAATACGATCCCGAGCGCGACCGGCGAAAGATAAAAGGCAAGAGGGTTCAGCTTATACGCGGCGAGGACCAACAGCGCCGACGAGACTGCGGTGAACAGGACCACCTGCGCCGGCGACACGAGCCCCAGCGGCAAAGCGCGGGTCTTCGTCCTCGGATTTTCCGCGTCGAAGGCCCGGTCGGCCCAACGGTTGAACCCCATTGCCGCCGAGCGCGCCCCAACCATGGCCAGCGTGATCCAGAAAATCTTGATCCAAGAAGGCAGTCCTTTCGCGGCCATCAATGCCGCCGTAAAAGCGAAGGGCAACGCAAAAACGGTATGTTCGAATTTGATCATTTCGAGAATGATTTTAACTCTTTTCAGCATGGGAGCGTCCTTTCAGGCATCACGGAATCACAACGGAAGAATTTACGTTTGCTGCTCATTTCCCCGCCGCCTTCCTTTGCGACCACTCCTCGATCTTCTTCTTGATCTCCGGCATGGACTTCTCGGCGGCTTCAATGCCCGCTTGCATGCATCGTTTCTTCTGGCTGAAGTCGAGCATGGCGACGTTCCCAACGGCGGGTGTGATCAGCACATCCGCGCTTTTTTTCTTAATTCCCGCGTTCTCGTTGAACATGATGTTCACGGACTGCAGCACGACATCCACGAGGTTCGTAATATTGAAGTTTGTCACATTTTCGCTGATGTCGACGGCGATCACGAGGT
The DNA here is from genome assembly GCA_041491325.1 of Nitrospirota bacterium. GTDB lineage: Bacteria > Nitrospirota > UBA9217 > UBA9217 > UBA9217 > JBAZLV01. The sequence continues at coordinate 2,732 of JBGPUS010000089.1, forward strand.
CTGCGCCTTTTTCCCGAGCCACGGAAATCGGGATATTATCCGTCACCCCGCCGTCCACGAGCAATCTGCCCTGATGGTCCACGGGGGTGAATACCCCGGGAATGGCGCTGCTGGCGCGGACCGCTCTGGCCAACGACCCGCGGTCCAGGACCACGCGCGCGCCCCGGTTCAGATCAGTTGCGACGGCCGCGAAGGGAATCTTGAGGTCTTCGATGTTTGCGACCGCGATCTTCGCCTTCACGAATTCCTCGAGCTTGTCGCCTTTGACCGGCCCCAAGCCGGTAAACGCCGACATGAGCGCGTAGTCGAACAGATCGTCTTTTTCCAGCGTGAACGCCGTCCATTCAAGCTCGAAGCTGTTCTTGTCCTTGGCGTAGATCGCGCCGATAAGGCTGCCGACGCTCGTGCCCACGATCATGTCGATGGGAATCCGTTCCCGTTCAAGCGCGCGAATTACGCCCACGTGAGCGAACCCCCTGGCCGCTCCGCCGCCGAGCACCAGCGCTATCTTCGGTTTCGGCAGGTCGGGAGCCGACGGGCCCTGGGTCGAGGCGCAGGAGGCCAGGGCCGCCATGATGATTGCCGGAAATACTTTTATGAATTTCATTTTCGCCTTCTTTCTGTGATGTATTGTCAAACTTTAACTCAAGAATGATCCTACTATTGAGTCATGCGAAAATCTCCCCCCTCTTTTCCAAAGAGGGGCAGCTTCACAAATCCCCCTTTGAAAAAGAGCGACAGAGGGGGATTTTCATCCTCAGGTATGAACGCAGTTTACCCCCGTTTACGGCCGTCCCTCCAGCATGGCTACGACTTCTTCGCGCAGCTTCTTCACGATTCCGTCATAATCAAGCCCCCCGGGGGAGAAGGGCTTGCCGAACGTGACCGTCACTTTTGTCGGCCGGGGAAACCGCTTCCCCGCTGCCAGCATTTCATAGGTCCCTTGAATGGCGACCGGGACCACGGGGATGTTCAACTCCCTTGCAAGGATCCCGACGCCCTTTTTGAATTCCTTGGTTTCCCCGTCGCGCGAACGGCCTCCCTCGGGAAATACGCAGAGAATTTTACCCCGGCGAAGCACATATGCCGACATTTGCATGGCGCGGTAGAGCCGGGCGTCGATATCAACGGGTATCACCTGGATATGCCCGGCCATACGGGAAGAGACAGGCCCGCCGAAAAAAACCGTGGTCCCGAGAAAGAAGGTCTGGGACAGGACATTCCAGGAGATGCTCGCAATGAGGGCCGGCGCGTCCACGAGGCTCAGGTGGTTCGGGGCCAGAAGGTACGGCCCGTTTGGGGGCAGGTTCTCCGCGCCGCGGACCGACAAACGGCCGTAGACCAGGAACAGAAACGAAAGAACATTTTTCGCCGCAAACCGGAACGCCTTCCAGAACGGCCCCGACTCAAGCGCTGGCGGGCCCGCGGCCTCTTCCGCCGGTTCCTGCGACAGAAGCGTGGACCACGCAGTCTGTTCGCGCCCGGGACCCGTTACCGGCTCCGCCATGGCTAGAGCCTTGAGCTTTTTTACCGCGTCCGATACGGTAAAGACTTCGGCCCCGAAAGAATCTGGCAGCCGTACGCCGAAAGCGCTTTCGAGGCTCACGATCAGCTCTACGCGAGCGAGCGAATCGAGCCCAAGATCGAGTTCCAGGTTGTCCTCCGGCGCGATGTTCTTTTTTGCGGAATAGGGCCCGAGGCACACCAACAGTTTTTTCATGGTCGCGTCGTTCAGCAGGTCGTCGTGAACGGCCTGAACGGGTTTATCAATGCGCTCTCCCTCTTTCCAGTAGAGCTCCCGCACCTTCTTTCGGCGCAATTTTCCGAGATTCGTGACAGGCAGCGGTCCCTTGAATATCTTGAGCCCCATGATGCGCTGGTACGGCGGAAGGTCCTTTGCAAGGTCTTCCATCTGAAAAGCGATGGTCTCTCGCGAATTCGGCAAATTCATTTTTCGGAGGTACTCGAAGTCCGGAACGGCCGCGGCCTCAAGCCCGCGCTCGCTCTCTATGAGGCAAAACTCCTTGATGGCCGGGATTCGTTTATAGACCTTTTCGAGCTCCTCGGGAAATATCTTCTTCCCGCTCGGAAGCACGATCATCTCCTTGGACCTTCCGGTTATAAAGAAGTAACCTTCCCTGTCGCGATACCCGAGATCGCCGGTAAAGAACCATCCGTCCCGCAGCGCTTCAGCGGTCTCGTGCGGCTTCTTGTAGTACCCCAACATGACGTTCGGCCCGCGCACCGCGAGCTCGCCCCGGCCGTTTTCATCCGGGTTTATGATCGTGACCTCAACACCGGGCAAGGGGACCCCGATGGAGCCGGCCTTCTGCTTTTTGAGCTGGTTGAACGTACAGGCAGGCGAGGTCTCGCTCAGGCCATAGCCTTCTATGATCGTAAAACCGAGCTCCGTCATGTCCCGCTGCACGTCCGGTTCGAGCCGTGCGCCTCCGCTCGCGAACAGCCTGAAGCGAGGACCGAACGCCGCGTGCGCCGCGCTGAAAAAAACCTTGCCCGCATTGATGTCTGCATACCTCCTGAGCAGCCCATTCAGCCCGAGCAGGACCCGCACGAGCATTTGCACAATTCTGGGTTTCTTTTGAATTTCGTCGAACAGTGCCCTACGCAGCCCTGTGAAAAGCTGCGGCACGCCGATAACCGCGGTGACCCGCGTTACCTTCATGCAAGAAAGAATGTCAGGCCCCTTCAGGCTGTTCAGAATCGTCACCGTGGCCCCGATCGAAAGGGGCAACAGCATGCAACCCATCGCGGGATAGGCATGGTGAAGAGGAAGAAGACAGAGCAGATTGTCTCCAGGTCCGGCGATCTTGAGATCAACAACGCTGTCCACGTTCGACGCCAGATTGCCCTGTGAAAGCATCACTCCCTTGGGGTCGCCCGTTGTGCCCGAGGTGAACAAGAGGGCCGCGAAAACATCGGCGCCGAGCGAGGGCGGAAGCGCTGCCCCGGGATGCGCTTTCTGCACGTCTGAGAACAGGCGGCCGTAACCCGGATCGAACGATACGATTGTGATGGACGAACCCCGGGGAAGTTTCCCTTGGCATGCAGCAGATACAAAAACCGCCTTTGCCTCGGCGCTTGCAAGCAGAAGCTCCACCTCTTTTGCCATGAGCTGCGCGTCAAGCGGCACGATGACGCCGCCCGCGGCAACCACGGCAAGGTACGCGACCATCCACTCCGGCCGGTTCTCGGACAGCACGGCCGCGCGGTCGCCCTTTTCGATACCCAATTCTTTGAGTGAAGCGGCAAGAGAAGCCACCTGACGAAGAAGGTCTTGATAGGTAAGCCGGAGATAGCCCTCTCCCGCCTTCATCTGGACCGCGACAGCGTCAGGATAGCGTTGTGCCGATTTTTGAATTCTGGTCAGGAGCATAGGGAGGAATCAGCCTTGATCCTAAAACGGCGATTTGGAACCACAGATAAACGCAGATGAACACAGAAAAACAAAATCAGTTATTTAATTCATTTAAGTTTTTCACCTGCCAGGTGATACGGAATTCGATTTATGTTTTTGACTTATCGGTGTTTATCCGTGTCTCGTGCCCAGCATTTATGAGCGCTTGCCGCGAATGCAGGGTATCATCTGTGGTTAACAGTTTTTTTTAGGTTGATTGGTTTTCAGATATGCTTGTTTAGGGGCGATCAGTCTTTCACGGCCTTTTTCACGTCCTCGCCGGCTTTTTTCCAGGTCTTCTTGGCGTTTCTATCAACAGCCTTGAGGTCGCGTTTCTGTTCCTCATGAATGGTTTTGACGTCACGCTTTTGCTTCTTGTGAATGGTTTTTACGTCATGCTTCTGCTTCTCGTGAACGGCCTTGACGTCGTGTTTCTGTTTCTCGTGAATGGCCTTCACGTCATGTTTTGCCTTGTCGCCGACCGAGGGCGAATCATCGCCGAAAACAAGCGCTGGTGTAATCAGCAATAACAGCACAAGAAAAAAAGACCGCAAACGCACTTTTCCCTCCTCACGCGGATAATACGGCTCAACCTCTGATAAGATACCTTGCTGCATGGAAATTGTCAACAAGCTAAAGGCGTTTCTCGCAGAGCTCGCAGAGAAAGACAAAATCTTTCTGTTTTTTTAAAAACCAATGATTCAAGAATCTCTCCGCGCTTTCCGCGCAGAGCCTGCCCTCGAATGAATATATCGGGGGCGAGAAAAAGTTTTATTGACCGCAGCATTTTTTGGACTTCTTGCCGCTGCCGCAAGGGCAAGGATCGTTCCTGCCTGCCTTGGGGGCCCGGACTACCGGCTTGGGGGGAAGCACTTTCCCTGTTTCGAAATACCAGATGCCCTTGTCCTTTTTGAAGACGGACCGTTCGTGGTGTTCCTGCTTAATCCCGTTCTCCGTGTACGATACGGTGAATTCAACCTGACCTTCGCTGTCATCCGGTCCGCCATTCACGGTATTGTGAATTTCAATGCCGTGCCACACGGTCCGCTCCGCCCAGGCGCGGCTGCTTTTTTCATCATAGTCCGACCGGTGATTCGGATGCAGGGAGGTGAGGACATACTCCATTTCTTTCATGACATAGGCGCTGTACCGGGCGCGCATGACCTGCTCCGCCGTCTCCGCCCGCTTCTCGCCGGAGATCAGCGGGCGGCAGCACTCCGCGTACTTCACTTTAGAACCGCAGGGACAAACATCCATTCGTTGCTCCTCTTCTAACAGAATTTTTGTAATTGTGCAAATGCAAAACGATGAGGTGAAGTGTGCGTCAGTCTCGAC
>JBGPUS010000090.1:0-7381 GCA_041491325.1 Nitrospirota bacterium
AGTGGCTTGCGGTCTGCCGTGACGCTTCCACACATCAACACATCTACACAACACAAGGAGGGACCATGAAAAAGATAGAAGCGGTCATAAAACCGTTTAAACTTGATGAAGTGAAAGACGCACTGAACGCGCTCGGCGTGCAGGGCATGACCGTGACCGAGGTGAAGGGGTTCGGCAGGCAGAAGGGCCACGTGGAACTCTACCGCGGCGCGGAATATGATGTTGCCTTCATCCCGAAGGTGAAAATCGACATCGTGGTGGCGGATAGTCTCGCCGACAAGGTGGTCGCTACCATTCAGGAAAAGGCTAAAACCGGAAAAATCGGCGACGGGAAGATATTCATCTCGAAGCTCGAGGAGATCATCAGGATCCGGACTGGAGAAAAAGGTGAAACTGCGATCTAGCAGGTCGCTGTTTATCCTCCCTGGGGTCGGCATGGGTCACCATGCCGGCCTTTTTTTATTCCGGCGCCATGCGTTTTGTTAATGACGCTTTAGTCGTTGCCGTCTCCTTTCTCGATCACGAGAGGGATAGTAAAATTTGTTGATGAGACCGCGATTACACGCTTATTGCGCCTTTGATATACTATACATAGACGGTTTTTCAAAATGTTACGTTGAACAGGCCATGCGGATTGCTTATGATACGAAACTCTGAAAGTGAGGAGCTCCTAAATGGAGACAGCGGTGGGGGTGGGTTATTAGCGTCAAGCGAAACCCGTTAGCGGCGGGGAAAGAAACGGCCGTTAAGGCCCTGGAGAGGGCGGGGATTGCGAAACCCGATTTTGTCTTTGCCACTTTCGGCTATAACCAGAGTGCACTCATCGAATTGATCGCGTCGCTCCAGAGAGATATCGGGGAAGACATACCGTGGATCGGTTTTTACACGTATGGGGAAATCGGTCCGATCGAGGAATATAATTGTTTTCACAACTTCACGGCCGTGGTGGCCGCCGTATACTGAGTGGCGCGTTGAAGGACGCTGGTGCGCTATGCCGAAAAATGAAATTTCTGATCGGTTCCCTGCGGACAGTGGTCAGGAAGTTATAAGGTTGCGACAGGAATACGAGGCAATATCCCAGCAGGTCAAGCAGTTGGTCAAAACGGAGAGCAAACTCTATGCATACCAGGATAAACTCGATGTTCAGGTAAAGGAATATAAAGCGCTTTATGAATTGAGCAAAAAGTTCAACACGAACTTTGATGTCGCGAGGCTCTTCGAGTATACGGTCGATTACGTAATCCACCAGCTTGAATATGAACGCGTCCTTATTTTTCGTCAAAGCGAAAGCTTCGGCGCCTACGCCGTCCGCGCGCTTGATGGTTATTACAATGAAGAGGACCGGATTCATGTAACGAAACTCGCTCTCGACCAGGACGACCCCGTCCTCGAGCCTTTCCTCGCGGGCGCCGAATACCTGATCTGCAAAGCGGACACGGAACACGGGCAGCTTGCGCAGCACCGCGCTAAGTTGCTCATGGATGAATACCTGATCTATCCCCTCGGTTCCCCCCCCCGGCCCCTTGCCCTTTTGGCGGTCGGAAATTCCGCCAAGAACGCCGCGTTTTACCGAAGAGTGACTGATAGCGAGGGCGCCTTGCTCGGCATGGGTAATCTTGTGGGACTCCTGACCTCCTCGATTGAAAATCACATATTTTTCGCCAGCATGGAGAAAGCCCTCGAACAGGAAAGACTTGCCGAGGCAAAGTACCGACTGATAGTCGACACGGCCAACGAGGGCATTTGGGTCCAGGATGAAGACGGCAAGACCAGTTTTGTTAACGCTCAAATGGCCGAGATGCTGGGAGATGAGACGGAAGGAATGATCGGCCGAGAGATAACCTCTTTTATTTTTGAAGAGGACCTGCCCGATCACGCACAGCGGATGGAGAAGCGGCGTCGGGGTGTTGCGGAACATTATGAGCGTCGGTGGCGCCGCAAAGACGGACAAGCAGTGTGGACCATCGTTTCGGCGACACCGATTATCGACGCCGAGAATCGTTTTCACGGATCCTCCGCCATGATTCTTGACATCACGGAGCGGAAACAACTGGAAGAGCAACTCCGTCAGGCCCAGAAGATGGAATCGATCGGCACTCTTGCAGGCGGCGTGGCCCATGACTTCAACAATATCCTTACTACCATTATCGGCTACGGGCATATAGCCCTCAGAAACATGGTGAAGGACGAGCCCAATCGATTTTACATAGAACAGATACTGCAGGCGTCGGACCGGGCGGCCCATCTGACCAAGGACCTTCTCCTGTTCAGCAGAAAACAGCCCCTCGAAAGAAAGCCCATTGATCTGAACGAAGGCATCGGGAAACTGGGAAAGTTTCTGGTGAGAGTGATTGGAGAGGACATCGTTTTTAAAATCTTGTTGTCCGGAGGAACCATCCCGGTCCTTGCGGATGAACACCAGATCGGTCAGGTGCTGATGAATTTTGCCACTAATTCCCGTGATGCCATGCCGAAGGGCGGGACCTTTACGATCGCCACCGAGCGGGTCCACCTGGATGAAGACTTCACCTCCAAACAGGGTCTTGGGACGCCCGGCACGTATGCCTTGATTAGTGTGTCGGACACGGGCCATGGAATGGACGAGGGAACGAGCCAGCGAATCTTCGAGCCCTTTTATACGACAAAAGAGGTCGGGAAGGGCACGGGTTTAGGTCTTGCGGTCGTCTACGGCATTGTCAAACAGCATGAGGGCTGTATCAACGTCCACAGTGAACCGGGGATAGGCACAACCTTCAAAATTTACATGCCGGTCATTGTATCGGACATAGCCGAGGAGAAAGCAACCGCTGCAGAGGAAAAGCCCGTAGGAGGAACCGAGACGATCCTGCTTGCCGAGGATAACGAATCCGTAAGGAACCTGATCGTGTCGGTATTGAAGGAATCCGGATATACCGTCATTACCGCTGTTGATGGTGAGGACGCCGTGAGAAAATACCGGGAGAACAAGGACACCGTCCAACTGCTTCTCTTTGACCTCATCATGCCGAAGAAGAACGGAAAAGAGGCCTATGATGAGATTAGCCGGATACACTCTCCTATCAAGGCCATCTTCGCAAGCGGATATTCTCCTGATCTCATTAGGGATAAGGCGGCCCTTCGAAGCGGTACGACCGTCGTCTATAAGCCGATATCTCCGATGGATCTTCTGAAGAAAGTCAGGAGTATGCTGGATGAGGGCGCGGTAGAATGACGATTTGGTTGTAGTATCCTGAAAAAAGCAGTTGGCCACGCATGAACACCGATAAACACGGATAGAAAAAATTAAGGAGGCGGAAATGACTCCCGCCTCCATAATGATGCACTACACTATCAATCCTGCGGTAAAGTGCCGTCTTCTATTCCGCCATCATGAATGCAGCCCTGTTTGCCTTGCAGACCGGGCAATTGTCCGGCGCTTCTCCCTCGGCAGTATAACCGCAAACCTTACAGACATAGTAATCCGAGGCGGCCTTGGTCTTGGTCAGTTCCGCAAGCGATTTTTTGTACAAGGCCGCGTGGGTCTTTTCCACTTCGTTCGCGTAGCTGAACGTTTTGAGCGCCTTGTCATTCCCCTCGTCCTTTGCATCGGTAATCATCTGGGGATACATCTTCTGAAACTCGTAGGATTCTCCGTTGATGGCATCCTGCAGATTTTCCGCCGTGGATTTCACGGCGCCGAGCTCCCTCAAGTGGTTGTGGGCGTGGATCGTCTCCGCGGCTGCAGCGGCCCTGAAAAGTTTGGCCGCCTGCGAATAGCCTTCCTGCTCGGCTTTTTTTGCAAAGGCAAGGTACTTCCTGTTTGCCTGGGATTCTCCGGCAAAGGCCTGCTGCAGGTTCTGCTCTGATTTCGACATCGTTGTGAATCTCCTTTCTTTGATTGACGTGCTTACTTTGTGGGCCTTACCTCAGCGCCCTCTGCGGTAAAAAGCACTTTGAACGTTTCCCAACTACTTTATCCGCGCTTCAGCCGCGGCCCCGTTTATGTTCTTGAAAAACGCTTCTATATAGTCGGCTCGTTTGAGGCCGTAGTCGAGCATAAACGCGTGCTCAAAAACGTCCATGATCAGAAGCGGGTTGCACCCCGCGGGATGCGAGACGTCATGTTCATTGACCCAGAAATTGATGAGCCTGCCGGAGGCGAGGTCCTGGTATAAAACAACCCATCCGATGCCCCGCATGGCGCCCGTTGCCCTGAAATCTTTCTCCCAGGCTTCGTACGACCCGAAACTTTCCGCCATTTTCTTTGCAAGCTTGCCGTTCTTATCGATACCGCCCTTGCCGCCGAGGTTCTCAAAATAATATTCATGAAGCCGCATTCCGTTGAATTCCCAGCCGAGACGGCGTTTTAGTTCGGCGAACTCGGGCAACGCCGTTTTACCGTCCTTCGTCATCTGATCCAGGGTATCGAGCACCTTGTTCGTGTTCGTTACATACCCCTGGTACAGCGTAAAGTGGTTTTTAAGCAGGGTTTCGCTGAATCCTTCCATTCCTATGAGCTTTGCATACTCTTTTGCCGCGTATGGCATGATACGTTCCTCCATGATGTTGGGATTCGTTTCCAATAGAACTTAGTATAGCAGAGAAATATCGGCCCGAAATGTCATTCGGTCCCCTAATGCGCCATCCGTGGCGGCCTTATTCAATAAAAATTGGGGTTAATTATTGTGCAGTTAAATGCCTACTAAATAATCACGTGCATAATGATTCATCACCTGTCTATTTTATGTGAAGACTATTTCGAGGATCTGACGACAATTGTACTGTTAAATCAGTACGTTAAATAAGTGTCCCTGGATTTGGGGTTGGCACGGGCTTTGCTTAATAATGAGGCATGAGCTGCGTACAATCTGTGCAGCAACTTTAACAACTTTTAAGAAAGGAGACTCTATGAAGCTGATTAAGTGCATTATACAGCCGCATAAATTGGACGATGTAAAAGAAGCATTAACGGGCGTACAAGTCCACGGCATGACCGTTTCAGAAGTGAAGGGGTTCGGCAGGCAAAAAGGACACACCGAACTCTATCGCGGCGCCGAGTATACCGTGGATTTCGTGCCGAAGGTCGAGATTGAAGTCGTTGTGCCGGACAGCATGGTCAAAGCTGTTCTCGACGCAGTGACGAAGGCGGCGAGGACCGGTAAAGTCGGCGACGGCAAGATTTTCGTCATGAGCGTGGACCAGGCAGTCCGGATCAGGACCGGCGAAGAGAACGATGCCGCGCTCTGATCGCCGCAACCGTCTCTACAAATAAATAAGCTCCGACAAATCAGGGAGGAAATCACTCATGAAACTGCGGTTCAGCAAAACGATGATCTTTATTTTTCTCTGTTTCCTGCTTCTCGCGCCGCTCGCGTCCTTTGCTCAGGAGGTTTCACCGGCAACGACTGCTACGTCTGCCGGCGCTCCCTCGGCAAAGATCGACACGGGCGATACTGCCTGGATGCTGCTCTCCACGGCGCTGGTAATGCTTATGACGCCGGGGCTCGCCTTGTTTTACGGCGGCATGGTGCGCAGAAAGAACGTTCTCGGAACCATCATGCACAGCTTTATAGCGATCGCGCTGGTCAGCCTTCAGTGGATCCTATTCGGATATTCGCTCTCGTTCGGTCCCGACGTAAAGGGGCTCATCGGGAACCTGAGCTGGGCCGGGTTAAGCGGCGTCGCCCTGACGCCGAACGCGGATTATGCGCCGACGATCCCGCACCTTTTATTCATGGCCTATCAGATGATGTTTGCCGTCATCACTCCGGCGCTCATCAGCGGGGCCTTTGCGGAACGCATGAAGTTTTCATCCTTTGTCCTATTTACCCTCGCCTGGACCACGCTGGTGTATGATCCCGTGGCCCACTGGGTGTGGGGGACCGGGGGATGGCTCCGGAACCTCGGTGTACTCGATTTCGCCGGCGGCATCGTGGTGCATGCAACCTCGGGCTTTTCAGCCCTTGCCGCGGCGCTTTACATCGGCAAGCGAAAAGGTTTCCTGCACGAATCCATGCCGCCCCATGATCTGCCCATGACCGTGCTCGGCGCCGGGTTGCTCTGGTTCGGCTGGTTCGGTTTTAATGCGGGAAGCGCTTTGTCCTCGGGCACGCTCGCGGTGATGGCCTTCATCACGACCCATACAGCCGCGGCCGCGGCGACGGTGACGTGGGTTGGGGTAGAGTGGCTCCACCGGGGGAAACCGACCATGTTCGGCGCGGCAACGGGCTCCATAGCGGGGCTTGCGACCATCACGCCCGCGGCCGGATTTGTCGCGCCCTTCCCGGCGCTTTTCATCGGAATTGCAGCCGGGCTGGTCTGCTATACCGCCCTGAATGCGAAAACGAAATTCGGGTATGACGACTCGCTCGACGCATTCGGCGTGCACGGTATGGGAGGTCTGCTCGGGACACTCATGTGCGGACTGTTCGCGTCCCTGGCGGTCAATGCCGCCGGAGCGAACGGCCTGTTTTTCGGCAATCCGAAACAGTTCCTGGTGCAGGCAGGGGCCGTGGCTTTTGTGGCAGTGTTTTCGTTCGTCGCAAGCCTTGTGTTGCTGAAAGCAATCGACGCGGTCATCGGGCTGCGGGTCGATGCGGACCAGGAGAGCGAAGGACTCGACATCAGCCAACATGGAGAGGCCGGATACACGCAGTAAGCAAACGTCAATTCAAGAGGCCGGGAAGAGAGACGCGCAGCGCCTTCTCTCTTCCCGCCTCGCTGTTCGTCACTCCTTGTGCTCATTTATTAATCTCGTGCCTGAATTAACATCACTTGTCGGCATGTGAGAAGGCATTTATTGTTCGATAAGAAAAAAAGGGCAACAAAATCGGTCTATTTTGCGCGATACTATAGCAAGGACAGATTGGCACATGCCTTGCTATTAAAGAGAACAAGTATAAAGCATAACACTGAACTCATGAGCCTTGATCAGCTCATAATCCGAGAATACGACGAAGAGAACGTCCTCGTTTGATAGGGCATTTCCCGAACGCCGCCGATTTTATCGCGGCCGATTTACCGCAAATTATCTTGAATCAGCGAATATATTGTGTTATCAATTAAGTATGGATTATCCTTTACCGCGCATTCAAGACCTTACTGCGGATATTTTGACCGGCCTCGTGGACGGCGTTGTCGTTACGGGCGCCGACGGCTTAGTCCTGATCTGGAACAGGGCCGCCGAGGAACTGACCGGCATTGCCACGCCCGACGCCGTGGGCAAACATATCAGCGTTGTGTTCTCCGATAATCCGGCGGTCAGGAGCCAGATTGAAAAAACCCTTTCTTCAGGCAGGTCTTACTCGGTTTACGAGTCCGAATTGACGGTGAAACACCAGACGCCGCTTCCGGTCGGGTTCCTGACGAGTGTGCTGACGGACAGCGAAGGCCTGCCAACGGG
>JBGPUS010000091.1:0-7373 GCA_041491325.1 Nitrospirota bacterium
ACTGAAGGTCTTGTTTGAACGATTGAAGATCAGCCACTCATCGGCCCCCTGACGGCGCAGGCTAAAGCCTGCGGCTACAAAACATTACACCTTGGCGTTAACATTGAATATTTATTGCCGCTTAGAATAGCATCCCTGTGCGTTAAAAACAAGAATTTATTGTATTACAAATCCGGTTTTAACCACTTGACATTTCCACGCCTTTGGAAGTACATTAATCCATGTTTCAGCGCCTTTTCCGCACGTTGCGCCAAAAAGAGCTGCTCGCCCCCGCGGCGTTTATCCTGGCGCTTCTCCTTGTGTTGTCCATCATCATTATCCTCGGCCAGTTCTTTCATGAAACGCTCCAGGAAGAAATGGCCGGGCAGTTCAATCGCCAGCAGCTCCTGCTGGCCCGCGAAGTTGCGTTGAACATAGAAAGCTTCCTCGACCACGTTTCAAAAAATATCCGGGTCATCTCCCGGATCCCCGAACGCTATCGCGTGCATCTCAGTCCGCGGAACCGCTCCATTGCCGAGTCTATCAACATCGGCCTGCAAAACGAAGCACTGATTACGATACGGATTCTTAACAAAGACGGCATCCTGCTTTATGACAGCGCATACCCCGAGAGAGAAGGAAAAGACCTTTCAAAGGCCGATTATTTCCAGAAGGCCCGTCTCCTGCCCAGAAACGAACGCCTGGTCACCGATCTTCTCACGCTGCCCGACCAGGACCCTGACTCGAAGCAGTTTATCGTGGCGACCTCTATTTACAAGCAAGACGGCCCTCCTACCCAGGCCCAGGAATTCAGCGGCGTGGTCCTTGCCGTGCTTTCCCTCGACGGCATCAGCGAAAAATACCTCGCGCCCATCAAGTCCGGAACGCGCGGCTACGCCTGGATGATGGACGGCGACGGGACGCTGCTCTATCATCCTACGCAGCCCCAGATGGTCGGTAAAAACCTCTATCATACCGATACGACGTGCCTCCAGTGCCATACCTCTTTCGATACGGAAAAAAAGATGATCCAGGGAACATCCGAGACGTTCGGCTCCTACCATGCGCCGGGAGGGGAAAACAAACTTGCTGCCTTTTATAAATTCCCCATTGCACGGAAGTCCTGGGTCATCGTGGTGTCCGCGCCCTATACCGATGTAATCGCGCTCATGCAGAAAAGCAGACGGTTTTATTCTCTTCTGATCCTGTCGATTTTCATGACCGCGATTGCCGCTTCAGGGGTCACCGTCGTAAACTATAAGAAAAAGATCAAAGCGGAAGAAAAAGCGAAACACCTTGAAAACCAGCGCAGGCTGGAGCGCGAAATCGAAATCCAGAAGGACTACCTGGAAAACATCATCGAACATACAAAAACAAACCTCATGGTCATCAACGAGGACCTGACCGTCAGGACCGTCAATACGTCCCAGGCCCAGACCCTGGGACGTTCCAAACAGGACATCATCGGCAGGCAATTCAGAGCCCTGTTCCCCGAACCCTTCGCGGCGTATAAGGAGGCCTCGTTCCAGACGGTGCTGCAAGAAACTCTTGACGGGCGCAGCTTCGAAATCAAGGATTGTAAGATCACGGGGCTTTCTCCCTCGCCGCTCTATCTGACGATGAACCTCAGCCCGTTGCTCATAGACGGGAAGTTTCCGGGCATTCTCATCGCGAGCAACAATGTCACGAAGCGCGTGCTGCTCGAAGAGGAGCTCAAGCTCTATACCGTCGAACTGGAAGATAAGGTGGACAAGGGGACCGCCACCGCAAAGAAGCTCGAACAGCAAGTCATGCATTCCGAGAAACTCGCCGCGCTCGGCAGGCTGGCGGCCGGGATCGCCCACGAGATCGGCAATCCCCTGACCTCGATTTCCACCTTTGCCCAGCTCCTGCGGGAAATGGCGGCCGACGAATTTTCCAAGACCAGCCTCGACATCATCAACAACCAGATTCAGCGGATAACCGACATCGTGAGGAGGATGTCCGTTTTTTCTCGCGCCGATTCCCTGAGCGTAAAATACGTCCAGATCAACGACATCCTGAACTCGACCCTCGACCTGCTGCGTCTCGACAAAAGGATGAAGCGCACGGTCGAGATCTCCGTTTCTCTCGACGCCGCGCTCCCACGCACCATGATAGACGAGGGGCAGATCGCCCAGGTCTTCATCAACATTGTCATCAACGCCCTCGACGCCATGCCTGACGGCGGCCGGCTGACCGTTACCACGAGGCAGGACCACGATGACATGGGAAAAGACGCCATCCTGATAGAGATTGCGGACTCCGGCGTGGGCATTCCCTCGGAGGAACTCCAAAAGATCTTCGACCCGTTCTACACAACCAAGGAAGAAGGCATCGGCACGGGCCTCGGCCTTTCCCTCAGCTATAATATCATTAAACGGTTCAAAGGCGATATCAAGGTGGAGAGCGAAGTCAAGAGAGGCACGATATTCACGGTCGTACTGCCGGTGGAGAAAGAAAAGGAATAGGAGAGCCCATCCCTTATGGAACAAGCCAATATTCTGGTTGTTGACGATGAAAAGGACATCTGCAAGGCGCTGAACTTCCTCCTGACCAAGGAAGGGTATGCCGTGAAAGAGGCGTACAACGGCGAGCAGGCCCTGACACTTCTCAAGCAGGAAAACTTCGACATTGTCTTGACCGACGTAAAAATGGAAAAGGTGGACGGCTTCGAGGTCCTGAAACAGACGCTGCTGATCAGCCCCGAAACGTCGGTCATCATGATGACGGCCTTTGCCTCTGTCGGATCGGCCGTGGAGGCCATGCGCACCGGCGCCGCGGATTACATCACGAAACCCTTCATCAACGACGATATCCGGCTGACGCTCAGGAGAATCCTGCAGAGCCGGGACCTCCGGAGGGAAAACCTGATCCTGCGCCAGGAGCTCAGCCAGCGCCGTGACTCTTTCGTGAACATCATCGGGAGTTCGGAGGCGATGCAAAAAGTCTTCGGCGTCATGGAGAAGGTCATCCCGAACAAGAGCAATCTACTGATCACCGGCGCGAGTGGCACCGGCAAAGGGCTCGTTGCGCAGGCGATCCACGAAGCAGGCCCGCGCAAGGACAGGCCGTTCATCTCCATCAATTGCGGAGCGATCCCGGAAAACCTGCTGGAGAGCGAACTCTTCGGCCACAAAAAAGGGGCTTTTACCTCGGCCATCGAGGACAAGAAGGGCCTTATCACGCTGGCAAACGGCGGCACCCTGTTTTTGGACGAAATCGGCGAACTGCCTTCGGCGCTCCAGGTCAAACTGCTGAACGTGATCCAGTCCAAGGAACTCACACCCGTCGGCGATACACGGGTCATCACGGTGGACGTGAGGATCATCGCGGCGACGAACGCGGACCTCATGCAACGCGTCAAGGAAGGACGGTTCCGGGAGGACCTCTACTACCGTCTGAACGTGATCGAGATCCCGATGCCTGCGTTGAACGAACGGCGCGACGACATCCCGTTGCTCATCAAGCACTTTACGCAGATCTGCAGACAAGAGGCGGAAAAAACGATCAAGGACGTCGATTATGAAGCCATGCAGGCCCTCCTCGGATATGACTGGCCCGGAAACATCCGGGAACTCAGGAACACCATCGAACGCGCTGTTGTGCTCGCCGATGGCGATACGATCACCATCCACGATCTTCCGGACAAGTTCAGGACCCTGGACCTCGAGGGGGTATCAACCACGCCGCTCCGGCAGGCCCTCGATAATTTCGAGCGTGAGTATGTCCGCAGAAGCCTTGCGGAACGCAAGGGAAACAAGGAATCCGCCGCGAGCGCCTTGGGCGTCGATCTCGCCACCCTGTACCGCAAGATCAAGAAGCTGAAGATCGAGACGGTATGACCCGACTGACCAAGCGAATACAAACGCGCAAATTATTATTACAGTGCTTGTTCTGATTTTGTAGGGCAACCCTTCAGGGGCGCTTTTTAAGCAAGGCTAAAGCCTGCCCATCAGATAACAATTTTAAATGCGTTTTCTATAATAGCGCACCGCACAACAAGGTCCTCGCCGCACGCGCGACCCCGCCCTTCATATGTTTAATATTGCCAAACCAGCCCGTTTGCAGTAAAATCCTGTCTGTTTGTGCAGTGACCGAGCCTGGAAATCGGTATATTTTCTGATGCTGGAGGCGACATGACTCACAATCTTTTCAACACCCTGCGGGAGTTCGACCTGGGCAAAGGTCAAAAAGGAAAGCTGTATTCCTTGCCCGCGCTGGAACAGGCCGGACTCGGCAAAATATCACGCTTGCCGATTTCAATCCGCATTGTGCTCGAATCGGTCCTGCGTAACTATGATGAGAAAAAGATCACGGAGGAACACGTTAAGCAGCTCGCGGCCTGGGCCCCGACCGCGCGCCGCACGGACGAAATTCCCTTTGTCGTCGCGCGAGTCCTTTTGCAGGACTTTACCGGCGTGCCGCTGTTATGCGATTTGGCGGCAATGCGCAGCGTTGCAAAGAGAATGAATAAAAGCCCACGCGCCATCGAACCCCTTGTCCCGGTTGATCTGGTCGTGGACCATTCCGTGCAGATCGACTGCTACGGCGAGCCCAATGCGCTCCAGAAAAATATGGAAATGGAGTTCAAACGCAACCAGGAGCGCTACCAGTTTTTGAAATGGGGCATGAACGCGTTCAAGACCTTCAAGGTGGTTCCTCCCGGCATCGGGATCGTGCACCAGGTAAACCTGGAATATCTTGCTCGCGGCGTGCATAACAAACACGGAGTCTATTACCCGGATACCCTCGTCGGCACCGATAGTCATACGACCATGATCAACGGCGTCGGCGCCGTTGCCTGGGGCGTAGGCGGCATCGAGGCAGAGGCCGGCATGCTGGGCCAGCCGCTCTATTTCCTTACTCCGGACGTTGTCGGCGTTGAGCTTAAGGGCAAGCTGAACGAGGGCATCACCGCGACGGACCTCGTGCTCACGATCACCGAGCTGCTGCGCAAGGAAAAAGTCGTGGGCAAGTTCGTGGAGTTTTTCGGTGACGGCGCCGCTTCCCTCACGCTCCCGGACAGGGCGACCATCGCCAATATGGCGCCCGAATACGGCGCGACCATGGGCTTCTTCCCGGTTGACGACGTTACCGTCGAATATTTTAAAAGCAGCGGTCGAACACAGGATGAAATCGCGTCTTTCCAGGCTTACTTCAAGGCCCAGGGAATGTACGGCATCCCGAAGGCCGGTGAGATAGATTACACACGAACGATTGCACTCGACCTTGCTTCGATAAAGCCATCCGTTGCCGGTCCCAAGCGGCCCCAGGACCGTATCGAGCTTTCCAATTTGAAAGATAAATTTGCTGAATTATTCGTCAAGCCGGTAAACGAAAGCGGTTTTGCCAAAAAAGCCGACGACCTCACCCGGCGCTTTAAAACAAAGGACGGTATGGATATCGGCTCAGGCGATGTGATCATCGCGGCCATCACGTCCTGCACCAATACGTCCAACCCGGCAGTGCTGCTCGCCGCGGGACTTTTGGCGAAGAAGGCGGTTGAAAAAGGGCTCACGGTCGGAAAGCGAGTCAAAACTTCCCTTGCGCCGGGCTCGCGGGTAGTAACGGACTATCTGCAAAAAGCCGGACTCCTGCCCTATCTGGAAAAGCTCGGGTTTAACCTCGTCGCGTATGGCTGCACTACCTGCATCGGCAATTCCGGTCCCCTGAATGAAGCATCGGAAGAGGCCATCGTGCAGCATGACCTCGTCTGCGCCTCGGTCCTTTCCGGGAACCGGAACTTTGAAGCTCGCATCCATCCGAATTTGCGCGCAAACTTTCTGATGAGTCCGCCTCTTGTCGTGGCCTACGCCATAGCCGGGACCGTGCTCGTGAATATGGAGAAGGAACCGCTCGGCACGGCCAAGGACGGCGCAAAGGTCTATCTCAAGGACCTCTGGCCGAGCAACGCCGAGGTGGCATCCCTGTTGAAGTTTGCCGCGGACCCCGAGACCTTTCGACGCCTGTACGCTGACTTCACAAAGGACAATGTTTTGTGGAACAACGTGGCCTCGGTTTCGGAGGAAGTCTATAACTGGCCGAAATCCACGTATATAGCGGAACCACCGTTCTTCAAGGACTTCAAGATGCAGCCGGGCGCGGCAATCGGGATCGCTCATGCCAGGGCGCTCGCCGTTTTCGGCGACTCGGTCACGACCGACCATATCAGTCCCGCAAGCTCCATCAAGGAGAGCACTCCTGCCGGCAAGTATTTACTCGAAAACGGTGTGGCTAAAGCGGACTTCCAGAGCTACGGCACGCGCCGGGGCAATCACGATGTTATGATCCGCGGCACGTTCGCGAACGTGCGTATCAAAAACATCATGCTGCCTCCCAAGGCTGACGGCACGCGGCCGGAAGGCGGGCTCACCCTGTTCCAGCCCTCGGGCGAACAGATGTTTATCTATGATGCAGCAATGAAATATCTTGCTCGGGGCACGCCCACGGTGATCTTCGGGGGCGAAGAATACGGCACAGGCTCGTCCAGGGACTGGGCTGCCAAAGGCACACAGCTCTTGGGCGTAAAGGCCGTGATCGCAAAGAGCTTCGAGCGCATCCATCGTTCCAACCTCATCGGCATGGGTGTGTTGCCGCTCCAGTTCAAGGGCAATGATTCAGTCCAGTCACTCGCTTTCCAGGGAGACGAAGAGTTCGATCTTCCGGGATTAAACGACCTGAAGCCGCAGCAGGACGTCACGCTCGTGATCACGCGGTCGAACGGAACCAAACAGGACGTGAAGCTCCTGCTCCGCATCGACACCCCCATCGAGGTGGACTATTTCAAGCATGGCGGGATTCTTCCGTATGTGCTGCGGGAGTTGATGGCCGGGGCGTAAATGCCCCGATAGAGTCACTCGGGGATGACAAAATAATATTTAAGACCTGTCATTCCCGAATGTTTAATCGGGAATCTGGTTTTCGGAACACAAGCATCGAGCACAGTTGAGGCAAGTGGACATCCTCTTCGGGAATTACCAAAAGTTCGACAAGGAGATTAATTATGATGCTTGTTTTGCTTTTTCTTTACCTTTTCGCCGGGAGCAAAGCGCCCGCTGTCCCCGTCGATGAGCTTCATCTCATCACTACGAACGAGGCTTGCATGGAATGCCATGCCCCGGCCCAGAAGGCGCCCCTGAAAAAAAAGCACCCCGGCAAACCCCTCTGTTTTGATTGCCATAAAGTGAAAAAAATTAAAAGCCCCACTCCCGCCGATCATGTTTAAAGAATAAAAACGCACCCTAAAGGGTACGGCTACACTCGATACAAGTCAATGCATTAGGGTTTCGTAGCCGCAGGCTAAGTGCCCAGTGGTTATGAGTGCGTAGCGCAAATGCAGGGCATTAGCCTGCGAAAAAGAATCAACACTGTTA
>JBGPUS010000092.1:0-7326 GCA_041491325.1 Nitrospirota bacterium
GGACAGGTCTTCGTTTCCCCATTTGTCGGCAGGCTCGACGATCTCGGTGAGAACGGCATGGACCTGATCGCGCATATTCTGCGGATGTATCGGAAAGGCGACGGACACACGGAGGTGTTGACCGCGAGTGTACGGAGCATCGACCATTTTCTATGCGCGCTGATGCTCGGTTCGGACATCATCACGGCCCCCTATGAGGTGCTGAAGTCCTGGGGTGAAAAGGGTATGCCGCTTCCCGGAGACGATTATTGTTATAACGCAAAGTCATTGCCCCCCATGCTCGGTCTGGATATCGGCCTCGGCAAAAAATGGCAAGAGTACGACATTCGTCACGAGCTGACAGACAAAGGCATGGCGCGCTTCTCGGCGGATTGGAACGCGTTGATACAATCAAAGTAAAGCCGGGCTGGAACGTCCACTCGTTGACAACTTGCCGCACCCTCGATCATATTACCTATTCCGTATTTTCCGCGAAATATAGGCGCAATGGGGGGCATCAAAGACGGGAAAGACCCTATGGATGACACGCCAGATCGAGAAACCGAGGAACGCGATGGCGGCGCGTCGGCTGGAAAAGCACGCATCTCAATGCGCTCCTTGAGATCAGGGGGAGTTTTTGTGACGCTGTTGATCATGCTCTATGGCGCCAACACCTTCGGCGAGGCAAAGGGGACGGAATCACGCACAAGCGCAGGCAGCGGGGAAAGATACACTGATTCGGTTATCCAGGATGCAGTTGCCGACGCCAAAACCACCTACCAAGTCACGCTGTATGGAGTTATTGATCTCGATCTTACGTATTCCAGAAACAACAAAGACCCGTCTGTTTCCACGGTCACTTCCGGCAACTGGAACGGCAGTCGTTTGGGCCTGCGCGGTAATGAAGATTTGGGCGATGGCCTGAAGGCCGTTTTCCAATTGGAGAGCGGTTTCGGCATTCATAACGGACAACTTGAGCAAGGCGGCAGGTTGTTCGGTCGCCAAGCTTACGTCGGCCTGGCGGGTCGTTTAGGCGCCGTAACGCTGGGCCGTCAATATGCGGCTTCTGATGCCGTCGCCGGGATCGTCGATATCATCTCGTCAGGTTCCTTCCTCAGCGCCTACAAGAGCCAGTTCTACTGGAGGTTGGACCGGCTGGACAATGCCCTGTTGTATTCATCGCCCAAAATGGGCGGCTTGCAAGCTGTCCTGGGCTATGCTTTCGGCGAGAACGACGGCGCCGCAGGCAGCTCCACCAGGACAGCCGGCGTACTCTACAGCGCAGGCCCGCTCACGGCCGGCGTCTCGTTCGAGTCATGGGCGACCTCGTCGTTCAGCGGGTCCGCAAGGGAATACGATTTCTGGAACTTTGCGGCCTCGTACGACCTGGGCGCGGCAGCGCTGGTCGCCGGATACTCGGCTGACGACGCAAATCAGGATATTTCCTCAACCATTGCCGTCAAGAGCGAAACGTTCGCTCTGGGCGCGAAGCTCACCGCGGGCGCTGCCGGCAAAATCATATCTTTGTTCCAAGTTATAAAACCCGAACACGGCGCGGCCATGAACATCACCTCGCTGAGCTACACTCATGCATTGTCCAAGCGAACCGCCCTGTACGCGCAAACGGCTGTAGCCAATAGTCCGGCTGCGGATGTTTATGGACGGAGGAGCGAATTTACTTTTGGCATTCATCATCAGTTTAACGCACTGGTAGGCGAGAAGTAGCACTTCAAATCCAAAATCCGGCCAGTGCGGGCCGGGCGGCGCCGGCCGCGGTTCATTCGTAGCTATTATTTTTGAGTCGCCGTTATGAAGCCTGCAACGTCAACGTCGTCGCTGCGTAACAGCCTGGTCATTCCGACCGCGGCCATCATGCTGGCGCTGTGCCTGGCGTTGATCGGCGTCGGCTATTGGGCAGGCAACGCGATTGTGAACACCATGTCCGAGCAACTGATACGGCACATGACGACGGGCATCCGTGATCATGTCAACATCATGATGGACGTCCCGTCCAGAATGCTGACACGCGTTCGGAATGCCGTGGCGCGGCATAACATCGCGTTGACCGATCCGCGCGCCCTTGCGCGGGAGTTGTATGCCTTGTTGCGCGACGAACCAGACGTCGACTGGCTGTATTTCGCGAATGAAGCGGGCGGTCTCATCTCTATCGGCCGACTTGAGGACGGCACGCACGTTATTTTAATGACCGATAAGTTCCAAGCGGGCGTGCTTCGCGAGTATAATGCCTCTCCCGAGGGCAAGATGACGACCCTGCGCAAAACCAGCGCCTATTTCGACGCGCGTCGGAAGGACTGGTACAAGACAGCGAAGGAAACACGGAAGTCTTTCTGGACAAAAGCCTACATCGGTTCCGCTGAGCCGATTCTCGGCATATCAATTTCCGCGCCGGTCACCGGCCCGGGCGGGAAATTCGTCGGCGCGTACGGACTGGACCTGATTCTGACGCGCCTGTCGAATTTCATGAGAGACCAGCGCCTGGGGAACACCGGACGGGCTTTTCTCATCGACGGCGACGGCTATCTCATTGCTTCGTCGGGCGGCGTCTTGCCCGTCGCAGTCGACGCCCAGGGCCGACAGCAGCGTATGCACCCGGCGGATGCGCAAGACCCTGTTGTCGGCGCTGTCGCGCGCTATTTGACCCGGCATCCCGAACTCGCGGCGCGGCCGCAAAAGGCCGACATGCGGTCCTTTATGTTCGAAGAGGCAGGCTTGGGCAGGATCTCCGCGGCAGTTGAGCCTTTTTCACTATCAGACGGAAGCTCGTGGCTGATTGTGTCGGCGCTTCCAGCCGCGGATTTTCTCGGCGCAGTCCGCCACGCCGGTTATATGGCGCTCGGTCTTGTGGCATTACTTGTCTTTGCCGCGCTGGCCGTCGGCTTCTGGACCGTCGGCCGGGTCTTGCGGCCGTTGCACGCTTTGACTACATCGGCGCAGGTCATTGCCGAAGGCGGATGGCCTGACGTGCCGGAGATGCACCGCAATGACGAGATCGGCGTACTTGCACGGGCGCTCGACAACATGACGATAAGCCTCCGCAAGGCGCACCAGGAACTCGAACAAAAGGTAACCGAACGGACAAAGGCATTGTCGGATGCGAACACAAAGTTGAAAGAACTGGACCGCCTGAAATCCATGTTCATTGCTTCGATGAGCCATGAGCTGAGAACTCCGTTGAACTCCGTCATCGGGTTCTCCAGCATCCTTCTGAACGAATGGCTGGGGCCGCTCAGCGAGGAACAGAAGGAGAACCTTGGCGCGGTCCTCAAATCAGCCAATCACCTGCTTTCCCTCATAAATGATGTGATAGACGTCTCAAAGATAGAAGCGGGGATGATTGATTCGGAGAAAGAGCATTTTGACCTCCAGGACGTCATTGCGGAAGCAATAAAACCGTTCGAAAAGGAGATAAAGGCAAAAGGCCTTTCCTTAAGCGTCGAGTCAGTTCCCTGGCGAATGCAGAGCGACAGAAGAAGACTGCTTCAGTCCGTTCTGAACCTGGTGAGCAATGCGGTGAAGTTTACGGAAAAAGGAAGCGTGCGCGTCAGCGCCCGGGCCGGAGAAAACGCGGTCGAGATTTCCGTTGCGGATACGGGTATCGGGATCAGGGAGGAAGACCTGTCGAAGCTTTTTTCGCCTTTTGTACGGCTTGACTCTCCGCTTCGGGCAAAGGTCCTGGGGACCGGGCTCGGCCTCTATTTGACGAAAAAGCTCGTTACCGAGGTCTTGAAAGGCGATATTGCGGTTACGAGTCAATATGGCGCGGGCAGCACGTTCAGCATAACGATACCTCATATGGAACAGGGGATATGATACAATAATCCTATGAAAATGCTTTAGACACGGAAGAAGCGGATTAGCATATGATAAAAGCGGATAAATTCTAAAGCTATGCATTACCTATTGGATGAACTACTTAGTTAAGGAAAATTCCGCTGTAATCCGACTCTTATCCGATTTTATCCGCCTGCGCCCAGCGCTTACGAGCCTGCACCCAACGCAAATGGGTGCGAAGCGCGAATGTAGGGTGTGTGTGCGTAGCCTGCTCTTGTGAAAGCGCGGCCATAAACGAGTGCAGGGTGTGGTTAACTGATTTTTTTAAAGGACGGAAAAGACCCTATGGAAAAGAGCTCGGAACAGGAAACCTCGGAAAAAAAAGGAGAAGCCGCCTTGCCCTCGCCGCTCTATCGAATTGTAGAGAACTGCGCGATAGAGGTCCCCCGTCCCGCGGCGCTTATCATCTTCGGCGCCTCCGGGGACCTCATGCGAAGGAAGCTGCTCCCTTCGCTCTACCGTCTCTATAAAAACAGGATGCTGGCCGAGCAGTTTTTTATTCTGGGAACGAGCCGGGTGAAGATGACCACGGAAGAGTTCCGGGCGGCCACTCTCACGGCGGTCCAGGAGCAAACCCCGAAGGATTTCGCGCAACCGGCCTGGGACGAATTCGTGCAGCATCTCTATTATTCCACCTTTGACTACGCGGACCCGCGGTCATATACTGTGGCGCTGAAAGACATCCTCCCCCCGCTCGAAAGGAGGCACAAGACCGGCGGAAACCGTATCTTCTATCTTGCCATTCCGCCTACGGTGTACGATACCGTGATCCATAATCTCGGCGCCGCCGGCCTGTCGAAAGAGGAGCTGGGGTGCAGTCATATCGTGATCGAGAAGCCGTTCGGCCATGACCTTGCATCCGCCCGCAAGCTGAATAAACTCGTCCATACGTACTACAAGGAAAGCCAGGTCTTCCGCATAGACCATTACCTGGCCAAGGAAACGGTCCAGAACCTCCTGATGTTCCGGTTTGCAAACTCGATTTTCGAGCCGCTCTGGAACGAGCGGTACATCGATCACGTCCAGATCACGGCGGCCGAGACCATCGGTATCGAGCATAGGGCCGGGTACTACGAAGAAGCAGGAGTGATCCGCGACATGTTTCAAAACCACATGCTTCAGCTTCTTTGTCTCACCGCCATGGAACCTCCCGCGGTGTTCATAGCCGACCGCGTGCAGGATGAAAAGGCAAAGGTGCTCCACTCTCTGAGAAAAATTCCACTGGAAGACCTGGGCGACCATCTCGTTATCGGACAATATGCCGAAGGGAAGACCGGCGGGGAGGGAGTCCTGGGATACCGGGATGAAGAAGGGGTGGCAAAAGCCTCCCTGACGCCGACGTACGCCGCCATGAAAGTTTTCATCGACAACTGGCGCTGGCAGGGCGTTCCGTTTTACCTCCGTTCGGGCAAGCGGCTCGCGAATCGGGAGACCGAGATCTCCATTCATTTTAAGGAAGTGCCGCACTCCATGTTTCCCGATTCCGTCAGCGGTCCGATCGAGGCGAATACCATCGTGCTCAAGATCCAGCCGGACGAAGGCATGAGCCTCACCTTCCAGACCAAGGAACCGGGCACGAAGGTTTGTTTGAACCCCGTGCAGATGACCTACGCATATCCTCGCGGCGTATTGCTCGATGCATACGAATGGGTGCTCCTGGACTGCATGCTCGGCGACCACATGTTGTTTATGCGGGAAGACAGCGTGGAACTGGCATGGTCGGTTCTCACGCCCGTATTCGACGCGATAGAATCAGGCCAGCGGGTGCCGCTTACTACCTATCCATCGGGCTCGAACGGGCCGGATGAGGCGCAGCGCCTCATAGGGAAGGACGGCCGCGCCTGGAGGCCGTTGTGACGGACGTTCCTCGTCCCGAGGTCCGCGTATTTCCGGACCTGGAAACCCTGAGCCGGGCTGCCGCGGACCTTTTCATTGTGCGCGCGACTCAAGCCATCAGTTCCAGAAAAAAATTCACCGTAGCTCTTTCAGGCGGTTCCACGCCGCGCGGGTTGTACACGCTTCTCGGTTCAGCTCCCGCGCGAGAAAAAATAGAATGGGAGCATGTTCATATTTTTTGGGCTGATGAGCGATGTGTGCCGAAAGACCACGACGAGAGCAATTTCAAATTTGTCGCGGACACGCTCCTTTCTCGCGCGCCGATACCAAATCCGAACATCCATCGGATCCGCGGTGAAGAAGGACCGATCCAGGCCGCGAAACGGTACGAGGAAGACCTTCGTGAGTTTTTCAGGACTGTCGCCTGGCCGGTTTTTGATCTCATTATTCTCGGAGCAGGAGAGGACGGGCACACGGCTTCTCTGTTCCCGGGTTCTCCCACACTCCGCGAACAAGCGCGGTTTGCCGCTCCCGTCCTTCTTGAACCTCCGAAGCTCGCTCGCGCTACCCTCACGCTGCCAGTGCTTGACCATGCAGCCCAGGTCCTCTTTCTCGTATCGGGAAAAACAAAAGCGGAGATTGTGCGCGAGATTCTTGAAAATAAAAATGAAAAACAATACCCCGCCGGGCTCGTGCATCCACGAAATGGCGCTCTTGTCTGGTTCATTGACCGAGAAGCCGCGGGTCTATTAACAAAATAGGAACAGGCTCATCCCTTACCAGAATAAGACCAGAAGCGGGGGGACACGCCGGACACCAGCTCTCGATTGAAATGGATCGTGGCAACTCTTTCCTCATTCCGAGCTGTATGCGGAAAAAACTACGAGTCTGGATAGTGGTTCGACATAAGAAGTAATCAGGGGAGGCTTTATGCAAATAACATCAGTTCACCAGTTCATCCCGGTCCTGCAGACCGCCGTTGGCCCGATGATCCTCATTTCAAGCGTTGGATTGATTCTCCTCACCTTGTCGAATCGGCTTGGGAGAATCGTGGACCACTCCAGGAGGCTGGTTGCACAGCTGGCGACTGCAAATAATGCCGACCAGGTCACTCTGGAAACACAACTTCGAATCTCGTGGGAACGGGGGCTCATCATTAGGATGTCTCTTGCCTTTGTTATCATGAGCGCGCTTATTGCCGCGGTTCTCATCATTGCCCTTTTCTTTAGCGCACTCTGGGAGTTCCATGACGTCTGGTTAATCGCCGGACTCTTCGTGAGTTGTATGGTTTGCCTGAGCGCGGCATTAATTTTATTTCTTCATGATATTAATCGATCGTTAGTAGCCTTGAAGATTGAATTAAAACTGGACAGTGCTTGGAAAGTTTAGCATAGCGCTTCAGTGCAAAGGATGGGAACTGTCAACACTTCTGCTATAATTGTTACATGTACAGGAGAAGGGAGGTGAAAACAGGATGAAGAAGACGATGAGCAGGGAAGCTCTTGTCAAAGAGGCAGACTACTGGAATGCCCTGAAACTATCGGCATTAAAGAATCCTGGTACGGTATGCCGCAAATGAAAGGGCTGAAAGAGCTGAAGTTGCCGGTCGGCAACGAAACTGAAACCCACGGATGTGGCGGGTTCATGTTGGAGAAAATA
>JBGPUS010000093.1:0-7314 GCA_041491325.1 Nitrospirota bacterium
CCAGGCCTACGCGCTTATCCTGAAGGTACCCGACGGGAATATTAAATTTTCTCAACAAAAAGAAGATCTCCGTTTCCTGATCGCAAAAAAAGTCATGGAATTGTATGCCTCGCGCAGCACCGGGGTCAAGGGGAGTTATGACGCGATCCCGAGGACCATCAATGACCACGTGGAGCGCGAAATCAAGTCGTTTCAAACCACGGAGCGGGACTTCTTTCTGGAATCCTACAAACGATCCGGCAGGTATCGCGGCGAGATCGTAAAAGCATTGAAGGAAGCCGGACTTCCCGAGGAACTTTCATGGCTGCCGCTCATCGAAAGCGGGTTCAAGGTAAAGGCTTTGTCGCGTTCCCGGGCGCTCGGGCTCTGGCAGTTTGTCCCGTCCACGGGGTATAAATTCGGGCTGAAAAGAAACGCCTGGGTAGACGAGAGGCTGGACCCGGAAAAATCCACGGCGGCCGCCATTAATTATTTTACCGAGCTTCACGGTATGTTCGGAGATTGGGCCACGGTTCTGGCGGCCTACAACTGCGGGGAAGGGTCGGTCGGCCGCGTACTGAGGCACCAGAAGATAGATTATCTCGATAATTTCTGGGACTTTTACGAGCGGCTGCCGAGAGAAACCGCGAGGTATTTCCCCCGGTTCCTCGCCGTGCTCGCCATAGTGAAGGAACCCGCGAAGTACGGATTTACCCTTGACGACCCCGATAAACCGTTGCCCTATGAAATCGTTACCATTGAAAGACCGGTTCATCTGAAAACGATTGCCGACAAGGTGGACGTTGATGAAGACGAGCTTGCGGCCTTGAATCCGGAACTGAGGCACTGTGCTACGCCCAGTATCGCGTACGCGCTCAAGGTCCCACTCGGCAAGAGCGCAGCGGTGCTTGCCGACCTGGCTACGATGGCGAAATGGTCGCCCCCGAAAGTGGAATTTGTTCTCCATCGCGTGCGCCGGGGAGAGACGCTGTCGCTCATCGCGCTCCGGTACCGGACCAGTATGCAGCGGATTCTTGAAGCGAATAACCTTCGTCAGGGGAGAATGCTCCGGGTCGGTCAGAAACTGAAAATACCCATGAAAAATTCCACGACATAAAGGCAGGGACCATTTCCTGCCTTTTTCTTTTTTCCGCAAACCTTTTCTGTAAAAAATCAATCTCTCTTCTTAATTTGCGCCAATCCGCGAAACGTCTTTGCCTGTTCAGCTTTTCTTCACATGTTCATGGTTTGCAATATGCTTCTTGCAGTACCCAAGGCCTCCGCATTCCGAGCAGTAGCGGAACTCCATCGCGGGGTGCGACAGGTCGGTAACCCCGCAGGCCGCGCAGCGGTGGAACGCTTCCTTCTTTCCTGAAATATCCTTCGCTTTTTCGACCATGCGCCGGTTGCCGGTCTTCATCCTCCAGAGGATATCCCTGCCGAAAAACAAAAGAAAGTTGCAGATAGACGCGAGCACGAGCAGGCGCGTCAGCCATGAGCCGAACAGGAGTTCATAGGCATAGCCCAGCCAGGTGAGAAGCGCAAGCCACTTGATCTTCACCGGGAGGATGAAAAAAATATAGAGCTGGAAGTCCGGGTACAGGAAGGCAAAAGCAAGAAATACCGAACCGCCGATGAACACGTTTGTGGCCGGAAACATGGGGATGAGGAACGAGACGGCCACGGTGACAAGGTAGCCGATCAAGAGAAAGACATTGTACCGAAACGTCCCCCAGTGACCTTCAAGCGCGCCGCCCATGAGGTAGAACAGGTACCATGCGAAGAAGACGAAGACCGGGTGGTTCGACGGCGGGATGAACAGAAACGTTATAAGTCTCCACCATTCGCCCATGAGCACCTGGTCAGGAACGAGGAGGACCCGGCTGATGTCATATCTTCCGGACAGAGACATGACGAAAAAAAGCGCCTGCCCCATAATGAGATAGAGCGTAATATTTGGTATGCCGAAACCCCGGAATTTTCTTTCCAAGTTGTCTAAAAGACTCATAATAATTTCCTCTCTTGACAGAGCGCACAGGATCAGTTCGAAGCTGTAAGTATAATAATATCAAGTAGTTATGTCAATATATTTTTACAGACCGAAATTTAATTCATTCTCCTTTCCGGCTTCTCGTAATGATGTGCTGCCAGTATAAAAGTTGTCTACCCAAAAAGCCTCCACGAATACTACTTTAAGCCGAATCGCGCTTTCCGTGCAACAATAGCAATAAAAGCGGTTTTTTTTGCGAACTACTGGAAAAACAACTGGATTCATGTATACTCGTTTATATGCTTTCTTCCAGAAACAATCGGCCCGGGTTCTAAACCTTGGGTCACGAGCCCCGCTCAAATAAGGAGCCCGTCCATGTCATACAGCAAAAAAACAGCTCAAACGTTCCTCATCCTGGCCATTGTTCTCGTTTTTCCCTTCATTGCCAAGGCCGAGGAGCCGGCCGTTTCCGCTCTATCGTCGTCCCAGGATGAAGAAATGATGCTTTTTAAAGAAATACCCTCTGTGTACGGGGCTTCGAAATATGAGCAGAAAGTGACCGAGGCGCCTTCTTCAGTCAGCATAGTCACTGCTTCCGACATTAAGAAATACGGATACCGTACGCTTGCGGACATCCTGCGCAGCGTCAGGAGCTTATATGTGACCTATGACAGGAATTACAGTTACGTCGGGGTCCGGGGTTTCGGGCGGCCGGGAGACTATAATGACCGAATCTTGCTGCTAGTGGACGGCCATAGGACCAACGACAATATTTATGATCAGGCTTACGTGGGAACGGATTTTATTCTCGATGTGGATCTCATTGACCGTATCGAAATTATTCGCGGGCCCGGCTCGTCCCTCTACGGGAGCAATGCTTTCTTTGCGGTTATCAACGTCATTACCCGTCGCGGCAGGGGACTGAAAGGAACCGAGGTATCCGGTTCAGCGGGACGCTATGACACCTACGAGGGCAGGGCAAGCTACGGCGACCGTTACCGGAACGGCGTCGAGGCGCTCGCTTCGGGAACATACTTCAACAGCAAA
This sequence comes from Nitrospirota bacterium, assembly GCA_041491325.1. Classification (GTDB taxonomy): domain Bacteria; phylum Nitrospirota; class UBA9217; order UBA9217; family UBA9217; genus JBAZLV01. The sequence goes on from JBGPUS010000093.1 coordinate 3,017, forward strand.
GGGCAGAGCTTGTATTACCAGGAGTTTGATCCCGCGTATTCGACGGACCCCCGCGCCACAAACGGAGGCGTCACAAATCACACGGATTATGACCGGTTCCGCAGTTTTTTTACGAAAGACTCCTTCCGTGATTTTACACTTGAAGCCGCTTATTCATCGAGGACCAAAGGCATTCCTACCGGGGCTTTCGGCACGGACTATAATGACCCCGGAAACAAGACCATTGACACGCGGGGCTACGCGGACCTTAAGTATGAGCACAGTTTGGATCCGCAGACGGAACTCTCAGCGAGACTCTTTTTCGACTATTATGAATACTACGGCGACTACGTCTATTCGGGGGTCCCGAATAAAGACTGGGTATACGGCGAATGGTGGGGGAGCGAAGTAAAGATCACGTCGCGTCTCTGGAGCATCCACCGGGTGATACTCGGCGCCGAATATACGGACAACCTTCGCCAGGACCAGAAAAATTACGACGCGGCGCCATCATATGCGCTTTATCTTGACGACCGGAGGCGTTCGCAGATATGGGCCGTTTATGCGCAGGATGAATTCGCGTTCCCCGGAATCAGGAATATGCTGGTGAATGCGGGCTTGCGCCTGGACCATTATGACACCTTCAACGACACCTACAACCCGAGGGCTGCGCTGATCTATAATCCTGTTGAAGCGAGTACGTTTAAAATCCTCGGCGGAACCGCCTTCCGCGCGCCGAATGTTTTCGAACTGTACTACGTCAGTCCGACGAACATGTCAAATCCTGATCTTAAACCCGAAAAGATACAGACAGGGGAACTCGTGTACGAATACCGAAACGAGGATCATTTCCGTGCGACAGCTACAGGCTATTATTATCGTATTAAGGACCTCATCAACCAGACCGAGGCCATGCCGGGCGTCACGATGTTTAGAAATATCGACCAGGTCGAAGCCAGGGGCCTTGAAGTAGAACTGGAAAAAAAGTGGGCGAGCGCCGCGGAAGGCCGTATCAGCTACACGGTTCAGAGGGCCGTGGACAAGCAGACGGGCAGTACGCTTACTAATTCTCCCGGACATCTGGCCAAACTGAATATAACCGTTCCTCTTGCGGGAGACGTTCTCTTCGCCAGCATTGAAGAACAGCATACCGGCAAGAGAAAGACGAATGCCGGCGATTATGCGAGAGACTTCTATAGTACGAACCTGACGCTTTACAGCCGTCGCCTCATGAAAGGCTTCGAGCTGTCGGCAAGCGTCTATAATCTCTTTGACGTGAAGTATGGAGATCCGGTTTCATCTGATCTGGTTCAGAATACAATTCAGCAGGATGGCCGCATGTACCGCGTGAAACTGACGTATGCATTTTGAAACGAGGACGCTGCAATGACCTTATGGAACAACATTATGGCGGGGCCCCTGTCCCTGCTCTTTCTGCTCTTCGTCGGGAGCAGTGCCGCTTCGGGAAGTGAGCGTATTGCCGTGCTCATCAGCCTGGATGAGCCCTCTTTTCAGCAGGCAGTTACGGGATTTCAATCGGCCTTGAATAAACAAGGCGTTCAAGCAATCTATGATATATACCAGCTCAACGGCGAGGCTGCTAAGACCGGACCGGCAATCCAGAAAATAAAAAAGAGCGACGCAAAACTGATTCTTGCGCTGGGCTCCCTGGCGGCTGATTCCGTTCTTAACGACAGAAACGACATTCCCCTTGTCGTCGGCCTAGTTCTCAGGACCGATTCTTTAAAAAAGGCGCTGAATGCCACCGGTGTGGGGTTGGAATATCCCATGGAAACGCAAATACGTTGGGCCCATCGCTTGCTTCCTGAGGCCAACGCTATCGGGGTTATTTTCAATCCCAAGGAGAACCGAAAAAGAATCGAGGAAGCAGAGGAACTGGCGAAAACCGTCGGTCTGAGACTCGAAGCCCAAGAGGTCAGTGCGCCTCAGGATATTCCCGCCGCTCTTCGCACGCTGTCAAGGAATGCCGACGCGCTATGGGTGATTGCGGACACTATCGTGCTGTCGCCTCAGATAGCGAAAAACATCCTGCTTTTTTCGTTCAGAAACAATATCCCGTTGATCGGTCCCTCCGCTACGTGGGTCAAGGCCGGAGCGCTGTATGCGTTGGACTGGGATTTTACGGACATCGGAGCCCAATGCGGCGAACTGGCAGCCAGGGCGTTTGAGGGTGTACAATTGTCATCGATCCCGCCGATGACACCGCGGCGGGCATCGTATTCGCTTAACATCTCTACCGCGCGCCAGTTGAAAGTAGAACTTACCGACGAAATAATTCGCGGCGCCCGAAACACTTATTGAGAAGAAGGATATGAACGCCTTACGATTGCAGAAACGGGCCGGTCTAGCCGCCAAATTCAACGCCCTGTCCATCGCGCTGATTTTGATCACCTCCGTCGGTGTCAACACCTTCATGATTCGCTCGGAGATGAAAAATTATTATAACGACCTGCTGAGTAACGGCATGGCGATAGCCGACGCAACGGCAAAAAATTGCGAATACGGCATCTACACCAAAGATCGCGAAGCGCTGCTTAGAATCATGGAAGGTCTTTCGGCTGACGTTAACCTTGCTTATCTCTGCGTACTGAAAGACGACTACAATTTAATCCTCTATAAACTCTTTGCCAAAAAGATGAGCATGCCGGACTTTCCTTTCGACAGCGCGGAAAAGAATAACGCGCCCTTGCACGTCGATTATATCAACAAAGTAGACGGCCAGCATTACACGGAGATACTGTTTCCCGTGGCAAGCAGCGCGGGCAGTGGCCTGACGGATGTCCTGCTGAGTCGTCCGCGCGACAATGAAACGCCGAAAGTCATCGGATATTTGAGGGTTGGCCTGAGCCAGGAGGGCCTCAGGAACCGTATCCGTGAACTGCTTATATCAAGTGTTTTGTTTACCATACTACTCGTGCTTCTCGGGTCCGGACTTACCGTTTTCTTGACAAGAAGGATCACCGCTCCGCTCAGCGAACTGAAATTCGCAGCCCAGAGGATCGCCAAGGGAAATTTCGACGCACAGATAGGACTTGCGTCAAATGATGAAATAGCAGATCTTGCAAATTCCTTCGACCACATGCTCGAGAACCTCAGGACCTATCGCAAGCAGGTCGAAGAGCGGACGGCGGAGTTGACCAAGGTCAATCAGCAACTGGGAGGGGAGGTAAATACAAGGAAAATCATTCAAGAGCAATTGAAACACGAAGCATATCACGATGCTTTGACCGGCCTTCCAAACCGGAAGCTGTTTATGGACAGGCTGGGGCATTCTATTGCGATCGCCAAACGACGCAAAGACTTCTATTTCGGCGTGCTGTTCCTCGATATCGACCGCTTCAAGGTAATCAATGACAGTCTCGGACATACCGTGGGCGACCAATTGCTCGTTGCCCTGGGGCAGCGGCTGGTCAATTGTCTTCGACCGGGAGATACGGTTGCGCGGCTCGGCGGCGATGAGTTTGTCGTGCTGCTCGATGATACGAGCGGCGGAGGAAACGCTATCTTTGTAGCCGAACGCATCAAAAAAGCTTTTGCCACCCCGTTCATTGTGGGCGGGAACGAAGTGTTTGCCACGGCGAGCATCGGCATAGCCCTGAACATGGCTGAATACGAGTACCCGGAACAGATCCTGCGTGACGCCGATACGGCTATGTATCAAGCCAAAACGAACGGGAGGGCGAGCCACACGGTTTTTGAAGCGGGAATGCATCGTCATGCGGTAGAGCGCCTGCGCCTGGAAACCGATCTCAGGAAGGCGGTTGAGCATAATGAAGTCATGGCCTATTATCAGCCGATCGTTTCCATGAAGACCGGCCGCATTGTGGGTTTCGAGGCCCTTGCGCGCTGGCGGCATCCCGAGCGTGGTTTGATCAATCCAGCTTCTTTTATACCCGTGGCCGAAGAAACCGGCATCATCGTATCCATCGATCGTTTAGTGCTCAAGGAGGCGTGCCTGCAGATGCGTGCGTGGCGTGAATATCTACCTGATCATCCGATTGAATTTATCAGCGTGAACCTTTCGAACAAGCAGATGGCGCGGCCGGACCTGGTCGATCATGTGGCGGAGATTTTGAACGATACGGGACTCAAACCGGAGTATTTGAAACTGGAGATAACGGAAAACGTCATCATAGAAAAACCCGAACTCGTCTCCTCCATGCTTGCACAGTTGCGCGCCAGCGGCGTTCAGTTGTATATCGACGATTTCGGCACCGGGTATTCTTCGCTCAGCTATCTTCATCGCTTGCCGATCAACGGGTTCAAAATCGACCGATCTTTTATCAGCAGATTAGGCA
>JBGPUS010000094.1:0-7290 GCA_041491325.1 Nitrospirota bacterium
CCGAATCAAAACAATTAAATGAAGGAGACAATCTCACTGAATTCCTTTTGAGTTTGTCACCAAGGACATCGATTGATGAATGTTTTTGTAGATGCTGACGCATGCCCTGTGAAGCAAGAGGTCTACCGGGTTGCAGCCAGGTATCATATAAGTGTCACCTTGGTGGCCAACTCTTGGATGCGCGTGCCCACGGAGGATGGAATCGTGCTTCACGTTGTCGGCAATGGGCTGGATGAGGCCGACAACTGGATTGTTGCCAATGTCCGTCCCCACGACATCGTGGTCACGGCTGATATTCTTTTAGCGAGCCGATGCATCAAGGCAGGTGCGCACGCAATCAGCCCGACGGGGAAGGCCTTCACCGAGGAAAACATCGGAGATGCTGTCGCAACCCGTAACCTGCTCGCGGAGCTGCGTGGGAACGGCGAGCTCACAGGGGGGCCGGCACCCTTCTCCAAACGCGACAGGTCAAGCTTTTTGCAGAAGCTGGACCAGGTGATTCAGATGGTTCGGCGCGAATATCCCGGCAAAGTCGGGTAGCGATGTGCCTTGTAAGCCGTGCAGAGCAAAGCTAAACCCAATAATTTAATTAACAAAGCGTTCGATGGCGGCTCGGCTCGTCGTTCTCCCGACGCTTCGCAATCGCCGGGAGAATACGGCACATACGATTCCAATGAGAAGGAGTAAAAATGATGAAAATTTCAGTCTTAGGGTTGGGAATAATCGGAAGCGCTTGGGCGAAAAATCTAATCGCCGATGGCCATGCCGTGCGATGCTGGAACCGGACGCCCAAAGATTTCCCCAATTATCACGCATCCATTCAGGAGGCCGTTGACGGTGCAGAGGTAATATTCATCCTCGTCGCCGACCCTCAGGCCGTTCAGTCCATTCTGGATCAGATTCTACCCAAGCTTGGCCCCGGAGCATTGGTGATCCAATCGAGCACAATTTCCGCTCGCTGGACACTGCTCTTTGCCGAACAGGTTCAGCGAACAGGGGCATTGTTTTTAGAAGCGCCTTTTACCGGCAGCAAAATTGCGGCGGAGAAGCGGCAAACCGTTTATTATCTGGGCGGCGGTCCGGAAGTCATCGAAAAGGCGCGCCCGATCCTCGAACCGATATCAAGCGCCATCCTTCATATCGGTCCGCTGGGCTCCGCTTCCTCGTTGAAGCTTGCGATGAACCTTAATATTGCCGGTGTCGCTTATAGTTTGTGCGAGAGCCTGACGTTATGCCGGGCGGCGGGAATCCCGGATGATGTCTATTTCAACGCGCTGGCACGAAATGTTTCCCATTCGGGCGTATCCGAGCTGAAAGAACCCAAGCTTCGCAAGCACGATTACAGTCCGCAGTTTTCCCTCAAGCACATGGCGAAAGACCTTCGTCTGGCACTGGAGACCGCCGCCGAGCTCTCCGTGTCGATAGAACAGACCGGACATCTTAAAAAAATCTACGACCGGGGAATGGCTGCCGGTTGGTCGGAAGATGACTTTATCGGGCTCATGCGGTTCTTTGATAAAAAACCATAAGAGAGGGTTTCCCCGAAAAGTCTGAAATTCGCGCTTGCAATTCATTAGACCATAATTTATACTGTATTCAGACCTAATGCCCGGAGGAACAAAACCATGAAATTGAGCCAGGCCGTGAAGCCCATCAGCTATGTTAAGACCCATGCCTCTGAAATTATCCGGGACATCGAAGAGAGCGGCGGGCGCGTTGTCATCACTTTGAACGGAGAGGCTAAGGCGGTGCTTCAAGGCATCAAGGAGTATGAAGAACTTCAAGAGAGCCTTGCCTTGCTGAAACTCCTCGCCCAGAGCAAAAAGAGCCTCGAAGAGGGTAAGTATAAGCCCGCTGCGAAGGCTTTCAGGGACTTGAGAAAAAAATGGGCGACAGCCGTATGACGAAGCGCTTTGAGCTTTTTCTGCTCGACAATGCGGAAAAGGACATAGATGAAATTTATCGCTATGTCAAACGTCATGATTCCGCGGAGAAAGCCGAAGGGTTGTCTCGGAACATCGAACAGGTCATACTGAGTCTTCACACCTCGCCCTTACGCGGACATTACCCGCCTGAACTGGAACGGCTCGGCGTGCTTGAATATCGCGAGGTGTTTTTCAAACCATACAGAATAATCTATGAAGTTGCCGGCGCATCCGTTTTTATACACTGCGTCTTGGACGGTAGAAGGGACCTGCGGGACATGCTTCAGCGGAGGTTGCTAAGATAACGTACCTCGCAGACCGTCGCTCAGAATGCTGCAACTCTCCAGAACATTGGCATCGACGACTCGGATTGGAAGTTATCGGCGAACGGGCAGAAGGTTTAAAATGAGGGGTCAGCTATGAAATATAACGTTTTAGGCAGAACAGGTGTGCTGGTTTCCGAGTTGTGTTTCGGGACCATGACGTTCGGAAACGAAGCGGATGAAGCGGAAGCTGTTCGTATGTTTAATACGTGCAGAGACGCGGGCGTCAATTTTTTTGATTGCTCAAACAACTATGGCGAAGGAAAAGCAGAGGAAATTCTCGGAAGACTTATCCGCGATTGCCGGAATGAAGTTATCATAACAACGAAGGTATCCCAGCGTATCGGCAAGGATGTCAACGCCTTAGGGTCATCCCGGCGACATATTCTGTTCTCGATAGAACAGAGCCTTTCGCGATTGCAGACGGACCGAATTGATCTTTATATCATCCACTATTTTGACCCGGTTACCGCGATAGAGGAGACCTTGCGGGCGCTTGACGATTTGGTGCGCCAGGGGAAGATCCTGTATCTTGGCGTCAGTAACTGGGCTGCCTGGCAAATAGCAAAGGCCCTCGGTATTTCGGACAAGAACAGATGGGCCCGGTTTGAGTGCATCCAACCCATGTACAATTTGGTCAAAAGACAGGCGGAGGTTGAAATTTTCCCCCTGGCCGAGTCTGAGCAACTGGGGGTTATACCGTATAATCCGATCGGCGCGGGTTTGCTGGCTGGAAAATACGCAAAAGATGTTAAACCGGCTTCCGGGCGAATCGTGGAAAAGGAAATGTACGATAAACGATATAGTAATCCCGTTTATTATGAAATTGCAGAAGCGTTTACTCATTTTGCGCGGGAACTGGGCGTAAGCCCCGTGACCTTGGCCGTTAGCTGGGTCAAGTCGAACCCCGCGGTTACCGCGCCGATTATCGGCGCCCGGAACACAGCTCAATTAAAAGATTCCTTAGTCGCAGCCGATTTCGACATGAGCGCTGAAATGCGCGAAAAGATCACCAAACTTTCGATCAGCCCGGGAACCGCAACGGATCGATTAGAAGAAGAACTGGATTCAAAACACAAGCTCAGGAACCGGTAATCGGTTTGCCTCGGTAGAGTCTAATCCCCTAATCCGGGCACAAGCACGGAAAGTCTAAGTCTTTGACACTGATAGCGGATAAGCGCCTATGAATCTAAAAACGGCATTTGACACTGATAAAAGCGGATAAAAATCTGATAACCGCGGATTTTTCTCTGGTTATCAGTTCATCCAAAAGGCGAAAGCTTTATTTCAGGATTTATCCGCCTTTATCATATGGTAATCCGGTTCTTCAGTGTCCAACTGCTCTTTTTAGGATGCAAAATCTGATTCTTCATAATTTTTTCACATCCCCTTTTATCCCAATGACCGTCTCTCCGTAGGGAATATTCTTTCCCGATTGTTTTATCGCCTCTTTCACGATATGCGTAAGACCGCCGCAGCATGGGACTTCCATCCTTGAGACTGACACGCTTTTGATCGTATTATCGCTCAAAATCCGGGTCAACTTCTCCACGTAGAGTTTGGCGTTATCAAGTTTGGGGCACGCGATGATCAGTTTTTTCCCTTTTACAAATTTGCCTTGGAACTCCGGGATTGAAAAAGCGGTACAGTCTGCCGCAATTAGAACATCCGCATTATTGAAAAAGGGGGCAGTAACCGGGACAAGCATAAGCTGTATCGGCCAGTTGGTAAGCTCCGAATTTCCTTTAGCCGGCGCTGTGTCGACCGGCACTGCGCACGGCTCGAAATTAGCAACCAGGGAGCCCGGACATCCGCAGGGTTTTTCGCTCGTTTGTTTTAACGCCTCCACGTGTTTTTCAACAGCGTGCTCATCGAACGCCGCTGCTTCACGCTGGATGATGGTCAATGCTCCGGTCGGGCAGGCACCGATGCATGCGCCGAGCCCGTCGCAGTAAATCTCCTTGACCAGTTTCGCCTTTCCGTTCACGATCTGGAGGGCTGATTCAGCGCAATCCGTCACACATTCTCCGCAGCCGTTACATTTCTCTTCGTCGATCTCGATGATATTTCTCTTCATGGCGCCAAGCCTCCTTGTTGAATTGTTGAGGTCATTATATCCGGCGTTCGAGAGAAGTTCTATGATAAAGGTCATACGCCCGAACATTTGCCAGGTGGGCATCCCTTCAGTCGGTCGTCCGCCCTTCAGCCTCCCGATGCTCGGGATCCGCGACACACCCTCGGGCTGACATCGGCGCCTGCTCTCTTGCCTTCGACCCACGCGCGTGGTAACATGCTTCAGGGTCGCGCACGGGAGTTCGCGCCCAAACGGTGAAAATCGTTGCCTCCGGGAAAAAACAATGACTGATACTGTCGCCACAAACCGGCCTGACGCTGAAGGCCGGGCCGCGCTTCGTCTTTATCTTGCCTGTGGATTGCTCACGATCATGATTTTCTTGTTGGATACGGCCTTTCCGTTGGGCGTTGCAATGGCTGTCCCCTACATCGCGGTGGTATTGTTTTCTCTTCGGTCTCCTCGAAATCAGTTTACCCTTCTTGTGGCGGTTATCTGTTCAGCGCTGACCATTGCCGCTTTTTTCTTAAAACCTCCTACTGATGAACTCTGGAAAGCCGCGCTCAACCGCGCCCTGGCCCTCTTTGCCATAGGGGTGACGGCTTCACTCGGCCTGCAAAGAAAGATTATCCAGCAAAAGCGTGAAATGGCCCTTCTTGAGCGTCAGAAAGCCATGGACGACTTGAAAATACTCCGCGGGCTCCTGCCGATCTGCGCGTCCTGCAAAAGAATCCGGGACGACCAGGGCTCTTGGACCCAGATCGAGGGATATATCCAGGCCCACTCGGAAGCGGATTTCAGCCACGGCATTTGTCCGGACTGCTCAAAAAGAATCTATCCGGACTTCCAAAAACAAAAAACCGGCGGTCCCGCCGACACGTAGGCCCCCTTTACTTGCGACGCGAGCTCCTGCCGAGACCAAACCATCGTCGCGCTCTCTACATTTCTTTTGACTCTTCGCGCCAATCCCTTTATAATTCCCTATTATGAATGAAAAGATCGGTGTAATCGGTGCGGGAGCATGGGGCACGTCCCTTGCCATGCTGCTCGCGGACCAGGGCCGCGACGTGACCTTGTGGATGTATGAAAAGGACCTCGCGGAAGAAACGGACCGCACGCGTGAAAACCGGGTCTATCTGCCGGGGTTCACCTTGCCCGCGTCTATCAAGGTGACGTCCTCGCTCGAAACCGCGGTCGCGGACAAACAAATCATCCTCTCCGTCATGCCGTCTCATACCGTGCGCCTGGTATCCGGACAGTTCTCTCCTTTCCTCTCGAAAGAGGCCGTCATCATCAGCGCTTCCAAAGGGCTGGAGATCGACACGCTCATGCCGCTCTCCGAAGTGCTGAAGGACGTCTTGCCCAAAGAGTTCCATAGCCGCCTCTGCTTCCTTTCCGGTCCGAGCTTTGCAAAGGAGGTTGCGCAAAAGATGCCCACAGCCCTTGCGCTGGCCTCCTACGATCCCGCTGTCGGCAAAAAGGCCCAGAGCGTTCTGAGCAATGCGTATTTCCGCGTGTACACTAATCCGGACGTAATCGGCGTGGAACTCGCCGGCTCTCTCAAGAACGTGGTGGCCATTGCCGCGGGCGTGCTCGAAGGCATGGGCTATGGGTACAATACCATGGCGGCGCTGTTAACGCGGGGACTCGCGGAAATGGCGCGGCTGGGCGTGGCCATGGGCGCGAATCGCGAGACCTTCTCGGGCCTCGCGGGCATGGGCGATCTCGTGCTCACCTGCACCGGGGGCTTGTCGCGCAATCGCACTCTCGGAACGCGGCTCGGCAAGGGTGAAACGCTGGATGACATCATGAAGGGCGCGAAGACCGTGGCGGAAGGCGTGAAAACGTCCAGGGCGGCGCGGGACCTCTCGATAAAATACGACATCGACATGCCGATCGTCGATGAGGTCTACCAACTTTTGTATCTAGGCAAGGACCCGAAGCAGGGAGTGAAGGACCTGATGAGCCGTGAACTCACGGAAGAGTAAGCGAACAAGGCATCAGAACTATGAGGAAACCTGGCATTATGAATAAAACAGCGGCCCTTTTGTTATTTTTCATGGCCTTGATACCGCAGGGTACGGCGCGCGCGGAAGTGAAAACAATCGACGCGGAGAGCGCTTACATCATTGGAGACAACGACAGCAAAGTCGACGCGCGCCGGATCGCCGTCCAAGAAGCCAAGAGAAAGGCCCTCGAACTTGCCGGGACCTATGTCGCCAGCCTGACGCAGGTCAAAAACTACCAGCTCACCAAGGACGAAATCACGTCCTACACGGCGGGCGTTCTGGAGACCGAGGTCGTATCCGAACAGATGCGCGGGACCACGGAACATCCCGAGATATTCATAAAAGCGCGCTGCAAAATAGACACGGAGGTAGTGACCGCAAAAATCAACCAGTTCCGTGAAAATGAGGAATTAAAAGAACAGCTCGACGCGACGGCAAAAGAGAACGAGGGCCTTAAGAAGGAACGGGAGGCGCTCGTCAAACAGCTCGCCGCGGAGAAAGATAAGGCAAAGGCGGGAGAAACCCGACAGAAGCTCGGTACGGTCCTTTCAAAAGAAGAAGCCAACGAAGACACGAACAAGGTGTGGATCAATATCGGCTCTCAACTGGTTCAGGTCGATAAAGACGGCCACCAGGTCAAACAGGCGGACTTGAACAATTCATCCGTCATCCTGCAACGGGCCGTAAAGACCAATCCGCAGAACCAGCGGGCGCGGCTCATGCTCGCCGAAGTCTACCGGAAACAGGGGAATACGGCGGCCGCCGAAGAGGAACTGCGTACGGGAATCCAGCGAAACCCCGCTAACTTCGGGCTCCACATGAAGCTCGGCGTTTTGCTGAAAGAGCAGGGCAACTACCAGGATGCCTTGAGGGAATTCCACATTGTGGAACGCATGAGGCCGCATTTCCCCGAGATGCTTTTCCACACCGGCATGACCTTTAAACACCTCGGGAAATGCGGC
>JBGPUS010000095.1:0-7275 GCA_041491325.1 Nitrospirota bacterium
ACCGTCAAGTTTATCGTGGAAAGACTTGATTTAAGGCATTGGCGCATTGCCTGGCAGAGCAAGGGTGCGCGGGCAACTGATCCGTGGATCGAACCGGATGTCGAAACCACCCTGGACAAAGTTGCACAAGAAGGTTACAAGGCTGTTCTCGAAGTGCCCATCGGCTTCACCTGCGACCACTTGGAAACGCTCTACGATATCGACATGGTACACCGGGCGCATGCGAAAAAACTGGGGATCGATTTCGCAAGGGCCGAGTCTTTGAACACGTCACCGATGTTCATTCAAGCGTTGGCTGATGTGGTGAAGAAATACTTATAGAGGTTCTACTCATGCTAAAAGTCATCATCATCGGCGGCGGCATCGCCGGTCTCGCGGCGGCTGTCCACCTCAAGGCGGGCGCCAAATCGCACGGAAAAACCGTCGAGGTGCTGCTGCTCGAAAAAAGTCCCCGCATCGGCGGCAAGATCCTGACTGAAAAGCACGGTCAATTCCTCATCGAAGGCGGGCCCGACAGCTTCCTGCCGGAAAAAGTCTGGTCCGTGAACCTGGCAAAGCATCTCGGTCTTGAGCCGGAAATGCTTCCCTCGAATGACCGATTCAAGGGCACGTATATTTATTCAGGAGGCGCGCTCCACTCCCTGCCCGAAGGCGTCATGCTCATGGTGCCCACCATGTTCGGACCCATGGCGAAATCCCGGCTCATCTCCTGGCCGGGCAAGCTTCGCATGGGCATGGAACTCTTTATGCCGAAGCGCAAAAGCACGGCGGATGAAAGTCTCGCGTCCTTTGTCACCCGAAGGCTCGGACGTGAATGTCTGGAAAAGATCGCCGAGCCGCTCGTTGCGGGCATCCACACGTCCGACCCGGACAACATGAGCGTCCTCGCCACGTTCCCGCGGTTCGTGCAGATGGAGCAGAAAAGCGGCAGCCTGATCCTCGGCATGCTTTCCGCGATGAAAAACCGCCCCCAGGCAACGCTGAGCGGCCCGCCGCCTAAATCGGGCGCGCCGAAGATGACCTACTTTATGAGTTTCAAGAACGGCATGCAGACCCTCTCGCAGGCGTGCGCCGACCTTATCGGGAAAGACTCTATCCGCCTGAATGCTTCTGTCAGAGCTGTTGAGCCGAAAGGCAAAGGATACTCCGTCACACTCGAAAACAACGAAATCCTTGAAGCGGATCACGTTATGATCGCTTCCGCCGCGTATGACGCAGCCGGCATGATCAACGGCTTCGATCAAACGCTCGCGGACCAGATGAAAAAGATCGAATGGTCGTCCTCCGCCACGGTTTCAATTGCGTTCCGCAAAAAGGACGTCAAAACTCCGCTCAACGGCTTCGGGTTCATCGTCCCCCGCGCCGAAGGCAGGCGCATCAATGCCGCGACCTACAGCTCCATCAAGTGGTCTTTCCGGGCGCCCGACGATACCGTTCTTGTTCGCGCTTTTGTCGGCGGCGGACATCATGAGGAACTCGTGCAGGAACTCGATGACGCGGAAATGGTAAAGATGGCGCTGGAAGAGTTTGACGCGGTCCTGGGCCTCAAGGCGAATGCGCAATTCACGAAGGTCTACCGCTGGTTCAAAGGAATGCCGAAATACACGGTCGGGCATCTCGACCGTATCTCCGTGCTCGACCGCACGCTTGCGGCCCATCCGGGGCTTCACGCAATCGGCTGCTCGTACAAAGGCATCGGTCTCGGTGACTGCATACACGAGGCCCAGGTCGCGGCGGAAAAGATATTAAAAGGATAGCCTATGGCAAACGCATTTATATCTGCCCATGTAGGGCAAGGCTTCAGCCTTGCTTAAAGCAACCCTGAAGGGTTGCCTTACAGAAACATGAATAAGCGCTGTTACCGTTATTTGTGCTTTTGTATTTAAACGAAAAGATTGATCTGCGCATCGGAGGCCGCGTCCATCCAGGTGGCGGCGCCCCCGATCTCAACGCCGTCGATAATGTCTTCCTTCTTTACTCCCATCACATCCATCGTCATCTTGCACGCAATGAGCTTCACGCCGCTCTCCCTGGCAATATCCAGAAGTTGACCGATCGTCGCAACGCCTTTTTTCTTGAACATGGACTTCATCATGGCCGTTGCCATTGCTTGCATGCCCGGCAGCGCGGCTACAAGAGCGGGAATAGGCACGGGCACCGGCATGGCGGGATTTCCCAGGGGAGAGACCTTGAGCTGGTCGGCGTTGCCTTTTTTAATGAGCTCGAGCCCGTAAAACGTAAAGAATATCGTGACCTCCACGTCCATGGACGCCGCGGTTGTGGCGAGGATCAGCGGAGGATAGGCCATATCCAAAGTGCCTTTGGACGCGATGATCGTCATTTTTTTGGGCGGCATGATCGTTCTCCTTTAACGGCGTATTGAAAAACTATTTTTTGCCCTGCGCCCTCATTCCCGTGAAAACGGGAATCCGGTTTTTTCAGGGATTTCTGGAAGCCCCGCTTTCACAATCATAACGGATTACCGCGAGGTTGTCCGAGCAATCATTGTACCACAGCCCAACGGAGATCACCACGCCGAATTCAAAGGCTTGGTCCAAAAAAAAAGACGGAAGAGCCGCGGTTGCCCGCATCCCTTCCGTCTTGATAATTTGCAGCGTTAAACTTTTCTTAGAACCGGTAGCTGTACATAACCTGCGCGTTGGTCTGGTAATGGCTCACCTTTACGCCCTGGCCGTTGATCGTTTCCACTTTCGGCGCATAGGTGTATGAGAGGTCTACGGTCGAAGCTTTGCTGAGCATGTAGCCCGTGCCCAGGGTAGCATGGTTCCGCTCGATTGCCGGGAACAAGGGGTTCAGATATGTGTTTGGAATCGGGTTATTAGTAATGTTCAACCCGCCGCGCACGGTAAACACATCAGTGAGCATGTATGCGGCACCGAGCATAAACACATGCTGGTCCTTCCACTTCTGGAACAACGTCGCGTCGAGGGACTGGCCGCCTAAACTGAAAGCTGTCGCATTGGGATCGGACTGCGTTGAATCGGCGGTGAACGTCATCTTGAAGCTTTTCATCACATCGGCCCAATTTATCCACTTATAGTCGAACACGAGCATCGTTTTTTGCGATAACTGATAGGCCGCGCCAGCTCCGATCATCTGGGGCCATTGGAAATCCTTGACCGCGATTTTACCGGTCACTGGAATTGTTGTTGCAACGCCTCCCGTGGCTGGGCCGGTAACATTCATCGAAACGGTTGCGCCGGTTGCCTCAAGATCGCCTAACCAGGTTTTGCTGTGATAAGTCGCGCCGAGAGCAAGTTTATCGCTTGCCTTATATACGCCGCCGATCTTGCCTCCAAAACCGTCACCCTTGGCCTTTCCCGTAAACGGGCTGTCATCGGAAAAATCAAATCGGGCCCAGCTCATGGACGATAAGCACGGGACGCCACCGCACATTGCCTGCGGAACAGTAAAAGCACCAACCAATGTGTTCACCATAGATCCGCTTGCAGCACCATAGGTCTGAGTGCCGCCTAGCCCTGCGACCATATCGCTGAACTGTGCTCCGGAAAGCGCCATTTTTAAATCCAGGCTGGCCCAGACGAAATCAAGAGAACCGCCGATGATAAAATTTTTATTCACTTCGTAAGCAACCGGGAACAATACCCGGCCGACACCGAGCTCGGATCGAACGTTCTGGCCCGATCCCGCTGCCATAAACGAATTTTTATCATACTCCGTGCCCATGCCGCCCTGCGAGAACAGAGCAATTCCGTAGGCCATCGGACCTGCTTTTTTCACCCAGCCGAGCGCCGGCATATAAAAAGCGTTCGCCGAGGAGCTTGCTTCTTGACCCGGGACCGAAGCGCTGACATGGGGCCCAAGATAACCGAGCGCTACGTCAAGCCGGTTTCCCTCGGGCATCAGGCCGAGAGTAGCGGGGTTGTTCATGACGCCGGCGGTCCCGTTATCGTAGGCCATGGACGCGCCGCCCATGCCGGTCGCTATCGGGCCGTAGCCTTCAAGGTTCATGCCGTCCGTCGCAAGTGCGGACGTGGTGGAAAAAAACATTGCTGCACTCCCGAAACACAACAGAAACAGAACTACCTTCAGATTTTTCTTCATAACTATCCCCTTTCTATCTCGTCATGGCTTCTTTTTCGTTTCGGAATTTCTTATGCTCTGCAAACGGTGAACACTCGTTTAATGCGGTTCAAGTGCCGCGCTTATTCCTTACCTGTTGTCCGAGCGTGAAGTTTTTCAGGGTGGATGTCCAATACCGCACACATTAACAGTTTAGAAGTTATGAAACAATACCATAGCAGGTCGATTCGTGTCAAGCATTTTTTAGCGCGTAATGGTCGGTATTTGGTGAATGGCGGGCTTATGGTTCGCTGACGTGTTATAGAAAAAGCCGGGCAGAAATTCCTGCCCGGCTTTGCGTGCGATCAGTTAACAGTTTTTTAGATATCCATGTCCCGCATCGGCCTGATGAGTACGAAGTACGCCATCGTCCAGTTGCCGAGAATGATGAAGATTGTTGCTACCCAGCTCGATACTGCCAGCGTTGACACGCCGGTCAGCCCGTGGCCGATATTGCAACCGCCGCCGATCTGTGCGCCGATACCCATCAGAAGACCGCCCAAGAGCACCTTGAGAAGCTCATCGGCCGGCGGGACCTTGAGTTTTACTTCCTTCAACAATTTTGCGCTGAGATACGCTCCAAGCGGCACCGCCAGCACGTAGAGCGAACTCCAGGAAAACGTGATGCCGAGCAGGGTCCGGGACTCGGTCGCCACAATCGCCGATGGATCGTTTTGGTAGTTCCCCACAATCATGGACAGGAAAAATTCGCGCAGCGGGCCCGTAAACGAGAGGCCGCGAGCCCGGCCGCCGAAGTACTCAGACGCCCACCACGCAGCCACTGCAATAATACCGGTCAAAAGCCCCACGACCGTCCACGAGTACCCTCTTTTGGACTTCAGGAAGGGTTTGCCCTTAAACACGAAAAACAACATCACTGCGGCAATAACAGCGATCACGATCCACTTGTTCACGCCGATGATATTGTAGAGCGTCGGCGTTTCGCCGTCCCCTATTGTCACCTGAGTAGAGATTAACATATCGTACACGGGCTTCAGGATGCCGAGCTTCGTCATGACGATGCCGAAGAAGAACCCGATCACGGCAAATATGTACGCCACGCTACCGTCACCCATTTTATACAGGATGCCGCTTCCGCATCCGCCCGCAAGCACGATGCCCAGGCCGAAGATATACCCGCCGATAATGTTGGCCCATGGCACAAAAGCCTGGCGATAGAGCGCTCCGGTCACCATTGCCCCGGTTTCATCAGCATGCTGGAGCCAGCCCAGGTCCTCGATCAGGTTCGCGCCGATCATGGTAACTGCCACGGCGAGAAGATACGCGTTGAGCATCGTATAATCGCCGAATAATATTTCCCGGTACGCAGTGTTTACGCAAAAACGACCGCGCTGAAGCACAAAGCCGAACGCTGCCCCGATGAGCAGGCCGGACACGACAAACGCTAATGTAGAAACCATTCTTCACCCTCCTTACAAGGCTTTTCACGTTTGGCTTCCCGCACAATGCTCAGGAACCCGTGAAGAGCGGACCGGACACCTACGCCTTCTTGATGTAGAGCTCCCACATGCCTTTATCTTCGACCTTCACCGATTCGAAGCCGAAGTTGTTTTTCTCGCAGTAGCGCGGGATGCTGTCCTCGGCGGACGCCGGCGCATCGCAAAGAACTTTGATCACCTGGCCGCTGGCGAGTTTTTCAATCGCCTTCTTGGTCAGCAGGAGCGGATAGGGGCATACTCTCCCGAGCGTATCGAGGGTCTGGGCAGGCGTTTCACTTTTGATTGACATGGTAATCCTCCTTAACGTAATGTGCGAAAAATGCGGGTCGTTTATAATAACGACCCGGTAACGAACGTAAATTAAAGAACGACCAACGACCACAGGTCCGTGGCGCAGGTCACAGGTAGAGTAGCTTAGCAAAAACCGCGTCCCCTGTCAATACTCGTTTTGCTGTTTTATCCATAAAATAAGCTATTTGCGCATTTTATAGCGCGGGCGCGATTGCTTATATCAGGCACAGAATTGTCAGGATGATCACCGCGCCGAGCAGACCGAAACCCGTAATTGCCGCCGTTTTTCTCTGTCGCAGCGAAGTCGCCCGTCCGGTGTCGAGGAACGGCGCCAGAACAATAAGACCGAACCCCAGGCCCGGAAGCAGCACGGCGCCCACAAACGTCCACTTGCCGAAAAAATATTTCGTAAGCTGGTAGAGAAAGAGAAAATACCATTCCGGCCTCGGGTTGTATTGGGCCGAGAAATCAATCTCCCTCCCAATCGCGGGCGGGAACAGCACCGCAAGAAGCAGCGCCGCTTCAACCGTAAAGAACGCAATAAGGGCGATCTCGAACAGGTAATACGGGAAAAACTTATTTTCGGATTTACTCTCAGTCATTTAACAAGTCCTGTCCCCTGACTCCTGACTGCCTACATTCTCCCCGAGATTCCGAGTTTTCGGATTATATGGAAATGCACCCACAGGAGCAGGGCGGCAAAGAGCGGAAACCAGATGACGTGCAGGCTGTAAAAACGAAGCAGCGTCTCGCCGGACACCTCCGCCCCGCCCCGCGCAAAGGCCGCAAGCTCCTGTCCGATAAACGGCGTTGATCCGAGCATGTTCGTTCCGATCACCGTGGCCCAATAGGCCCTCTGGTCCCAGAGCAGCAGGTATCCCGTGAAGCCGAACGCCAGCGTCAACACGAGCAGCAGGCAGCCGGCGACCCAGTTTAGTTCACGCGGACGCTTGTAGGAACCCGTGATGAACACTCTCAACATGTGCAAGACAACCGTAACGATCATGAGATAGGCGGCCCAGCGATGCAGAGAACGAAACAGTCCTCCGAGCGGCGCCTGCTGCAGGCGTTGAATGCTTCGGTACGCTTCAGCCTCGGAGGGAGTGTAATGCACGGAAAGGAGAAGGCCGGTCAGGAGCAATACGAGGTACAGCGTGAAGGCTATGCCGCCGAAGCAATAAAAGTAATTAATCCACCCGGGCACGGGCTTGTCCATCACCTTCCGGTGCATGTTGGTAAAACCCAGGCGAGTATTGAGATATTCAAAAATGTTCACGAAATATTTCATCCTATAAAATCATTTTGACACGGAAGGAGCGGATTAACATATGATAAAAGCGGATAAAATCTAAAGCATGCATTATGGGGTGAACTACTTATCAAGGAAAAATCCGCTGTTATCCGACTCTTATCCGATTTG
>JBGPUS010000096.1:0-7243 GCA_041491325.1 Nitrospirota bacterium
CGCATCCTGCTGAACAACATCTACGGTGTGGACATCGACACGCAGGCTGTGGAAGTGACCAAGCTTTCGCTCCTCCTCAAAGTCCTCGAAGGCGAGAACAACCAGACCCTTGCGAACCAGCTCCGCATGTTCCATGAACGGGCATTGCCCGATCTCGGCGACAACATCAAGTGCGGCAATTCACTTATTGGATATGATTTTTATGATCAGACAACGATGCTTGATCAAGAAGACCGAAATCAAATCAATCCTTTCGATTGGAAAGAAGGGTTTCCGGAAATTATGAAGTCTGGTGGATTCGATGCTGTGATAGGCAATCCGCCCTATGTGCGTATTCAAGGGTTTCCGCGCATGCAGATAGAATATTTGACGAAGCGGTACAAATCAGCAAAAGGTAATTGTGACTTGTATGTCAGTTTTGTTGAGCGCGGCTATAATCTGTTGAATTCACATGGCGTACTGGGCAAAATCCTTCCAAATAAGTTTTTCAAAACTGATTATGGTGAGGGATTGCGTGAACTACTGGCTAAGAATAAAGCTGTCACTAAGATCGTTGACTTTGGTGCTCATCAAGTTTTTAACGCGACGACTTATACATGCCTATTATTTCTCTCCAAGCCCGCAAATAGAACCTTCTACTATGCAGAAGCGGAAGCAAAGTCTGAATCATTGCTGAGACTGAACTTTGCAACGAAGAACGCTGATACTCTGGATAAAGCTGCATGGGCTTTTATCAGTAAAGAAGCGGCCATGTTGTTGGCAAAACTATCTCAAAATTCAAAGCGCTTGCTTGATCTTCCTGCGGACATAAGCAGGGGCAGTAGCAGTGGCGATGACGACGTATTTGTGGTGGAGAATAAGGCGATAAAGATAGAAGATGCAATTTTAAGAGTGCCTGTCTTCGCCACGGACTTCAACCGTTACCGGTTCGAGCCATCAAGTGAATGGCGAATAATATTTCCATATGTGCGAGAGAATGATTCGTTTCGGCTTTATACAGAGAACGAATTGCAAAGGAAGTTTCCAAAGGCATACGCCCATCTTCTCTCCCGGCAAGCTGATCTAAAAAAACGAAAACAATACAGCGAGTGGTACGGATATAGTGCCCCGCGCAACCTAAAGCTGCACGACAATGCGCAGATTTTGATTCCATTATTGGCAGATCATGGCATCTATGCCTTTACGCCACAAAATCTACGCGGGAAACTTTGCCCGATGGCAAGCGGCGGTTTTACTATTGCTCTTTCTCCTGAATGTACAGTAAAGCCAGAATATGTACTCGGGCTCCTGAATTCGCGATTGCTTTACTGGAAACTCCAACAGATGAGCAGCATATTCCGTGGCGGCTGGATAACTTGTACAAAGCAATATTTCGGTGAACTTCCAGTTCGCAATATCGATATGGAAGATCGCGCAGACAAAGCCCGCCATGACAAAATGGTCTCATTCGTCGACCAGATGCTTTTACTCAACAAACAACTGCCAGAAATAAAAACCGACCACGAAAAGACCGCCCTTCAGCGTCAGATCGACGCAGTTGACCGACAGATTGATCAATTGGTGTATGAGTTGTATGGGTTGACGGAGGAGGAGATCAAGATCGTGGAGGGTAGATAAGTGTCTGAGACAATATCCGTTGATAAAGCTGGCCAATTATTCGAACTGACAAAGATTCTGCTGGCGGTAATTGTCGGATTCTTCTCAAGTGTCTTCTTGAAGATATATGACTCGAGAAAGAGCATCCGCAATGTAAAAACGATATTGTTTAAAGAATTGTTGGTCAACTATGACAATGTTAATAAGGTTTTGCCCAAGGATAATAATTTTCACCCCGCTCTCTTTGACCTTCCTGTGCAAGTATGCCGGGCTTTGCAGCTTGCTGTTTACGAAAACTATATAGGACGTCTGGCTGAATTGAACAGACATGAATTAGAAAAAATCTTTGATGCTTATCACCTCCTGGCGGAGGTTAGAAAAGAAGCGGAAGCCTTGGACGTTAGCAGCAAATCGCAGGAAAAGGAACCTCAAGAGGTTTTTCAGCTTCGTACCAATATCTTTCTTCAAAATGTCTCAGCGGCCCACAAAAAGATTGAAACCGCATTGGGGCTATTCAAAGGCGGCAATCGTATCCTCAAGGAAGCAATGCAGAGTCGTGGTGGTGAATACGATAAATTGTTTGCAATTGTCAGTCGTGCCGCAGGAAAGAGCAACCATAAGGTCGTGCCTTGATTTGCTATATGGCCGATGAGAAACAGGTTGAAGCTGGCAATAGAGTCAGATCTTGAAATATAAGATCGCAGTGAATTAATAGAAATCAGTCTTTCGGCAGCCCGTAGGTTGGGTTGAACACAGTGAAACCCAACCTAATCAGCGCTGCTTTTCATTTTCAGTGGACGATCCATAAGGAAACTTGGTAGAGTTGCTTTATGACCGACATTACAAAAGATCACGAAAGTCTTGACCACGCCTATGGGCGCATTAAGGACGTTCTGACTCAGGCGCGGTCCCGCGCATGGCAAGCCGTAAATGCGGCAATGGTGATGTCCTACTGGGAAGTGGGGCGGATCATGGTTGAAGAGGAACAGCGGGGCAAAACTCGGGCAGGGTATGGACGGCGTCTGTTGGATGTCTTGTCAAAGCGTTTGACCGATGAATTCGGCAAGGGTTTCGACCGAACCAACGTTGCGAAAATGCGGGCCTTTTATCTTGCTTATCCAATTGTAGACGCACTGCGCCCACAATTGTCCTGGACCCATTACCGGCTTCTTTTGCGTGTTGAAAAAACGGAGGCCAGGGCGTTTTACGAAGCGGAGGCCGTCAATGCGGGGTGGTCTACGCGCGAGTTGGAACGGCAGATAAACTCTCTTCTGTTCGAGCGGCTTGCTCTGAGCCGCGACAAAGAAGGCGTGATGGAACTGGCGACAAAAGGACACGAAGTCCAGAAACCGGAAGACCTGGTGAAAGACCCTTATGTGCTGGAGTTTACCGGCATCCGACAACGAAAAGGCGACGGCGCGATATTGCGGGCTGTTCCTTGAGCTGGAAAAAGAGCTTCTGAAGCTGAAGGAGAGAGGGTGAAGACCTCGCGGAAATACGGCCTGAGGGACGTCGTTATCGAGCGGATCAACTCTATTTTTATCGCTGGCCGAGCGTTGAACACGTGATCCTCTACGGCTCGCGCGCCAAGGGCTCGGATATCGACCTCACGATCGTCGGTGATGCGCTAACCCAGTCGCATCTGCTGAAGATCGCAAACGAGCTTGACGATCTGTTGTTGCCCTATAAGATCGACCTGTCCTTGATGCGCCAGATTGAGGATGAAGCTCTCCTTGAGCACATCCGGAGGGTCGGCGAGGTTTTTTATGAGCGGGCATAGAGTGCTGCGGCTCCGCAGAGTTTTCGCGACCTGAGAGACGCGCATTAAGTGATATGGTATAATAAATTAAGGAAGGCGCGTGATGGCTGTGAAGACCGTACAGGCTGAACTCCCGGAAAAACTTTATGATCAAATTAAGGCCCTGATCGACGAAGGCTGGTTCGCCAACGAGAAGGACGTGATCACCGAAGCCCTTCGGCGGTTCCT
Organism: Nitrospirota bacterium; assembly: GCA_041491325.1. Lineage (GTDB taxonomy): Bacteria > Nitrospirota > UBA9217 > UBA9217 > UBA9217 > JBAZLV01. The sequence continues at coordinate 3,584 of JBGPUS010000096.1, forward strand.
TGAAACCCACAAACCTGAGCTGATGGCAAAATTCGTTCGGAAAGATGTCGAGTGGGGCCTGTACGGAAAGGACTGATGTCGCGCCGGTTTGAACGGCCATTCGCAAAAAAGGAGCCTCGCAATGCGCGCCTATAAAAAGCATGTAACGATCGACGACCCTAAGAAACTTGTACTTTCCGATCTGCCTTTCCAGCCCGGCCAGCGCGTGGAGGTTGTGATGATTGCCGAGGACGAGGAGCGCGAGAAGCGCGTTCAAGAACTCCGGATGCTGCTCAAAAAAACGCAGGCCCTCCCTCAAGCCCGGACCGTCACCGACGACATGATTGCCGAGGAAGTCGCGGCGTACCGGGCAGGGAGATGAAAGTTGTCATCGACACGAATGTCCGTTTCTCGAGCTCCCGCGGAAGCTCCGCGAGCTATCTATTAAATTGACAATCCCCATATTTCCGGTTACTATTCCTTTGTTTCCAGCCGTTTTTCCCTCAGGAGGACGCATCGTGGCCAAAGTAAAGCGCGCGCTCATCAGTGTTTCGGATAAATCGGGCCTTCTCGATTTTGCCAAGGGACTCGATAGACTCGGCATTGAAATCCTTTCCACGGGCGGCACGGCCAAACTTCTCCGGGACGGCGGGGTCGCGGTAAAGGACGTTTCGGAATTCACGGGCTTTCCCGAAATGCTCGACGGCCGGGTAAAGACCTTGCACCCCAAGGTCCACGGCGGGATCCTCGGAAAACGGAACGACCTGGACCACGTGAAGCAAATGCAGAAGCACGGCATCGAACCGATCGACCTCGTGGTCGTGAACCTCTATCCGTTCGAACAAACCGTTGCGAAGCCCGGATGCACGTTCGAAGAGGCGATCGAGAACATCGATATCGGCGGGCCCGCGATGCTGCGCTCCGCGGCCAAGAACCATGCCGACGTCGCCGTGGTGGTCTCTCCCCGCGATTATGGCCGCGTGCTTGAAGAAATACGAAAAAACGGCGAGGTCTCGGCCAAGACCCGCTTTGAACTCTGCCGGACGGTCTTTCTGCACACCGCGCGGTATGACGGCGCTATTTCGGCCTGGCTCGACAGCCAGGTGCCGGAAGCGGAGAAGACCCGTTTCCCGAACATCCTTACGCTCCAGTTTGAAAAAGCGCAAAACCTGCGTTACGGTGAGAATCCGCACCAGCAGGGGGCCTTCTACCGCGAGTTCGGCCGGAAGGGGCCTTCCGTCTCGAATGCGGAGCAGCTCCAGGGCAAGGAGATGTCCTTTAACAATTTTCTCGACGCGAACAGCGCGCTCGAACTCGTAAAGGAATATGAGGGGCCGGCCGCGGTGATCGTAAAACACAATAACCCCTGCGGCGTTGCCGTTGCGCCTGCCCTCGCGGACGCCTACCGCAAAGCGCGCGACTGCGACCCGGTTTCCGCTTTCGGCGGCGTGATCGCTTTTAACCGCATGGTGGACCGCGATACCGCGAAAGAGCTCGCGGCCACGTTTGTGGAAGTGGTTGTTGCGCCGGAATTCGCGCCCGACGCGCTGGAAGAACTTAAAAAGAAAAAAGACGTTCGTCTCCTCGACATCGGACCGATGGCGGCGGAAGCGACAGGCGGCATGGACCTGAAGAAGGTCACGGGCGGGCTCATCTACCAGGACCGCGACCTCGGCAGGCTCGCGGACGTCAGAAAGCTGACCGTGGCAACGAAGCGGAAGCCCACGGACGAGGAATACGAAGGCCTCGCCTTTGCGTGGAAAGTGTGTAAACACGTTAAGTCCAATGCCATCGTCTTTGCGGCAAAAGACAGGACCATCGGCATCGGCGCCGGTCAGATGAGCCGTCTCGATTCCGTCCGCATCGCGGTGATGAAAGCCCAGTTTCCGCTCAAGGGGACCGTGCTTGCGTCGGATGCATTTTTCCCTTTCCGGGACGGCCTGGACGAAGCTGCCAAGGCTGGCGCGACCGCGGTTATCCAGCCCGGCGGTTCGATCAAGGACGAGGCCGTCATCAACGCGGCGAATGAACACGGGCTCGCCATGGTTCTGACCGGCATGCGGCACTTCAGGCATTAAGCTGCGCGAAACGGGCCTGCCGTTGCTCACGAGATTGAAAGGAAGCCCTATGGCTCGAGGCATTATATTTGTCGTTTTCATCATTGCGGTTTATTACTTCATCAAGACCGTGACACGTTCAGCCGTCAAAGCTTACCACGAAGAAAAGCAGCGCGGCCGGCTCGACGGCGATGAGATGGTGCTCGACCCCGAATGTCATACGTATATTTTGAAGGACCGAGCGGTGACCAGGAGCCTCGATGGCAAACGTAGTTTTTTTTGCAGCGAGGCCTGCGCACGGCGATATGAAAGAAAGAGCCGATCGTGACCACGGTCACATGCGGATGTCAGAAATGACGCGGATTTTTAGAAATAGAGTACTCCTCCTCAGCCTCCTTTTTTTACTCGCGCTCGCCGGCTGCATCTCGCCGGACGCGCCGACCGGCGCCACAGCCACTTTTGCGTCCACACTCTCGTCGATTTCCGGAGAAATAAGACTTGTCATCTGGAAGTCCCACTATACGCTGACCCTTTACAAGGGAAGCAGGCCCGTCAAAACCTATCGAGTGGTATTCGGCAAAGGCATCCAGGACGGTGATAAACAGAGGAGCGGCGATAAGCGGACGCCTGAGGGGGATTTCTACATCTGCACTATGAACCACAGCAAGCGGTTCTACAAGTTCATGGGCCTGAGCTACCCCAATGTGAAACACGCGGAGCATGGGCTGCGGGAGAAAATGATATCGCCTGAAGAATATCAATCAATAAAGAAAGCCGTTGAAGGCCGTCAGGCGCCGCCATGGGACACGCGGCTCGGCGGGGCCGTCGGCATTCACGGGAGGACACTTGAAGGAAACGCGGCCCCCCGGGACCTGCTCTCCATGAACTGGACCGATGGATGCATCGCCCTTAACAACGCGGACGTTGAAGAGCTTTTCAGCGTCGTGTCCCTGGGAACGCACGTAACCATCCTTCCGTAATAAGAGCGAGGGTGGGAGGGAATCGAAGAGGCAAGTACGAAACCACAGAGGGCTCGGAGGAGAATTCCGTGTTCTCAACTGACTCAATATAAAACCATTCTTGAAGGTGCAGCAATCAGAAACTAAAAAAATACTGTTGTAAGAGGGCACAGAGGGGGAGGCCGCTAAAAAGCCATAGCCGTTTTAAGGATTTTTTCGTGTGCTCTGTGGCTAAAGTTTGACAATTCGATCCGGACGGAGAAAGGAAGGGCATGAAATTTTTTATCGATACGGCAAATGTAAAAGAGATTCGCGAGGCCGCGAGTCTCGGAGTTGTTGACGGAGTGACCACCAACCCCTCTCTGATTGCAAAAGAGGGTAGGGATTTCAAACAGGTGATCGCCGAGATCTGCTCGATCGTGGACGGCCCCATCAGCGCCGAGGCGGTAAGCCTCGAAGCCGACAAGATGGTCGCTGAGGGACTTGAGCTCGCAAAGATCCACAAGAACGTCGTGGTAAAACTCCCGATGACCAAGGAAGGCTTGAAAGCTACGAAGATTCTCGCGGAGCAAGGCGTAAAAGTGAACATGACCCTGGTGTTTTCGCCCATGCAGGCCCTGCTTGCAGCCAAGGTAGGAGCGGCTTTCGTAAGCCCCTTTGTCGGC
>JBGPUS010000097.1:0-7231 GCA_041491325.1 Nitrospirota bacterium
CGCTGCTGCCCACGGTCCGGGAGGCGGACGGACTTGCCATGAGTTCGCGGAACAGCTATTTGACCGCGGAAGAGCGGCGGCGTGCGCCTGCCGTCTTCCAAGCGTTGACGGAGGCAGAGCGTCTCTTCAAGAGCGGCGTTCGGGAATTGGAAAAAATAAAGTCCGAGGCTCGCGCCGTCTTGCAAAAAGCTGAGGGGTTCGAGCTCGACTATATCGAGATCGTTGACCCGCAGAGCCTCGCGCCGCTCGCTTCCGCGACCTCCGGAATGGTCATCGTAATCGCCGTCCGCCTCGGCCGGACGAGATTGATTGACAACATTCAGATTCTGTGATATCTTTTTTAGTTGTTGTCGCGCATTTCACATTTGACGTCTTGTAAGCCGTGCTTTTCGGACAAACGATGATGACCTTGACGAGCGAAAACAAGAGCCTCCTCGATGTGTTGCAGGGCGCCAGAACCGTGGTCTCGCAACTCGATCTTGACAAGACACTTGGCGCGATCCTGAAAAGCGCGATGGAAATCACCGGCACGTGCGCCGGCAGTATCGCGTTGTACAACGAAAAGTCCTCATCCCTGCGCATCCGTGCTGCCCGCGGGTTTTCAAAAAACTTCATCGCCCGTCGGGAGTGGAAGGTCCGGCGAGGAGGTCTTACGGACAGGATACTGAAATCCCGGTCCATCATTGTCCTTGACGACATCACGAACCCTTCTTTTTTCACGAATGCGCTCCCCGTGCAGAACGATATCAAGTCGCTCGTGTGCGTCCCTCTCATCTGTTCTCATGAAGTCGCCGGCATTCTCTACGTCGATGATTTTACGCTGCGGGAATTTTTACCGGACGACCTCCATGCGCTCGAAATTCTCGCGTCGTTCGCATCCATCGCGATCGCCAATGCGCGGACGCATGCATCCGTCAAGCAGCAGGCCATCACCGACAGCCTGACGGGATTGTTCAACCGCCGGTGTTTTGAAACCATATTAAGCCGGGAGTTCCGGCGCGCCGAACGGCATGGCCGCGAGTTTTCGCTGGCGCTTGTCGATGTCAACGATTTTAAAAAATTCAACGACTCCTACGGACACCAGGCCGGAGACCGCGCGCTGGCGTCGCTCGGCGAAGCAGTCAGGAACGCCGTCAGAAGCACGGATGTCGCCGCGCGATACGGCGGCGACGAAATCGTGATTATTCTGCCGGAGACAAAACTGCAGAAAGCCTACAACCTGTTTGCAAACAGAATTAAACACGAAATCGAAGACGGCTTCCGGCTGATCTCCGACCAGGACCACGAATTGTCGGTTACGATCGGCATTGCGTCCTACCCGCGTGACGGAAAAAACGCCGAGGAGCTGATTCTTTCGGCGGACCGGGCCATGCTTGCCGCTAAAAAAATGAAGTTCGGCTGCAATATCGGATGCGCGAGGCCTGTGGCTGCATAGCATCCGCGGCCCGCACTGCCTACCGCTCCGGAAAACGGCCTTGTCCACGTCCCCCCCCGTCAACTGCTCTTCGTGTTCTCTATTCATATTTGATGAAACCGTAAGAAGCAAGGATTTGCCACAGAGCACACTGAGCGCACAGAGGTAAGGCTTTAAAAAAATAAAGATTTTCTCTGAGTCCTCTGTGACCTCGGTGGCTAAAAAAACTTTTTACGAATGCATCATGTTTAACGCTCGTATTTTTTTCTGAAATCGAGGAGGCCTCCATGGAATTGTCGCCGAAAACAAAGGTGAATGATCTGCTTGAACGCTACCCCTTTCTCAAAAATTTCCTGATCAATCTAAACAAGGAATTCCAAATGCTGGATAACCCCTTCATGCGCAAAACCATGGGGAGGATTGCGTCTTTGAACAAGGTAGCGCTGATCGGCGGCATGGACGTGAAAAAGCTTCTGGATGATATTGCCGCGGAAATAAGGAAAACCGGCGAAGTCGTTACGATAACGTACGGCGGGGCCGGTGAAGACGAACAAGGGGCAAGGATCGAGACGCTCAAAAATATCATTAAGGAATTGCACGAGGGGAAAAGCGCCGAAAGCCAACGGAAAAAGTTCGATGAGCTGATCAAAGACGTGGCCCCCTGGGAAATCGCCCAGATGGAGCAGCAGCTCATGGCCGAAGGCATGCCCGAAACCGAGATCAAAAACCTGTGCGAAGTGCATGTGCAAGTTTTCAAGGAAGCTCTTGGGCGCGGCGCCGTGCCCGGACTGCCCGCGGGCCACCCGGTGCATACCCTCATGCTCGAGAACCGGGCTTTGGAAGACATCCTCAAGGAGGCACATGAGGTATCGGATTTTGTCGCGGGATCGGGCACGCTCTTGGGTATCCTCGACCGTCTGGCCCTGATCGACAGGCATTTCGTGCGCAAGGAAAACCAGCTGTTCCCGATTCTCGAAGCCAGGGGCATCACCGGGCCGTCAAAGGTCATGTGGTCTCTGCACGATGATATTCGCGGCCTTATTAAGGACGTGCGAAAACGAGTTACGGATAAAAAGCTTGAGAAGGTCGCCCTTGAAGCCTTGACAAAAATGATCAGCGATATGATCTACAAGGAAGAACACATCTTTTTTCCCATGGCCCTTGAAACCCTGAGCGAGGAAGAATGGGCAAAAGTAGGAAAAGGCGAAGAGGGTATCGGCTACGCCTGGATTAAGCCCGAAACGAAATGGAAACCCGCCGAGGAACCGTTCCAGCAGGCCTTGCTCGCTGAAAAGGTAGGCAGCCTGAACCTCGATACGGGCCAGCTTACGGCGGAACAGGTCAACCTGATCCTGACGCATATGCCGGTGGATATCTCCTTTGTCAATGAGAACGACGAAGTGGCTTACTATTCGGCGTCGCCCGAGCGGATCTTTCCGCGAAGCCCCGGTGTAATCGGCAGGAAGGTGCAGAACTGTCATCCTCCCAAGAGCTTCAACACGGTGCAAAAAATTCTCGACGATTTTCGGTCAGGCGCCAGAGACCTGGCCGAGTTTTGGATCGAGATGCAGGGAAAATTCATCTTGATTAAATATTTTGCCGTGCGCGATTCGGCGGGAAAGTACCGGGGCACTCTTGAAGTAAGTCAAGACGTAACGAAGATCAGGCAGCTCCGGGGCCAAAAGAGGCTGCTCGACTGAGGCTGAAGCGCGGCGGATACCGCGAGGGGTATGAGTAGTGCTCCCTGCGTGTGGGAGGCAGGAAAGACTTCTGACGGCGAATTCCGAGTCTCCAGTAATAACGCGTAGGGGGGATTCGCCTTTGACGGATCAGTTCGTCTTTGAATGTTCCTTTTTAAATTCAGTGCTCATCCGCTCGTAACTTTCCACCAAGTTCGTGAATACGCTCCTGGCCTTTTGCAACAGCAGTTGTTCTTCTTTTAGATGAATTTTCCGGTCCTTGAACGTCGCTCCTTCAAAACAGTTGACCACGCGATAGGCGTCGATATCCAGCGTCATATCGATAGTGCAGGACCCGTTGGGACGCCTGCTGAGCAGATCCGCGCCGATACTGACTGACTGGACCTCCCCGATCTGCGCAAACAGGTCCTTCAGCCGCTCCACGGTGATGTCTGACGGTAAATTTTCCACATAGATTCTCGTTGTCATGTTTCCTCCTTGATGCGGGTTTGCTTGTCCGGTAAAAAGAGTTCCCTTTGTCTGTCCAACTTTATACCTACTATAGCAGAAAATGTCAAGCGCTGCGCGGAAAGAGAAAACAAGGGATTCGTTCAGGTTTTTTGCGCTTGTGTAATTTTCGCGCATACGCTAATATACGGCGTATGCAATTTTGTCACGCCTGCAAAAAGGAACTTTCGCCCGGAAGAGGCATCGGAAGAAGAGAGGTCTGCGCCACCTGCGGCGCTGATTTGCACGTCTGCCTGAATTGCAAATTTTACGACCGGGCAGTATCGAGACAGTGCCGCGAGCCGCTTGCGGAGCTGGTGAAAGAGAAGTCCAGGGCGAATTTTTGTGATTTTTTCATTTTCACTGAAACCGCGCCCGGCGCAACTCCGTCAGCAAATGTCGGCCCGGCGCGAAAAGCCCTGGAAGACCTGTTCAAAAAATAATGGGTTTCTCCCGTCCCCTATGATCAAATTAGACAAAAAATCCGTTCTGCAACTCCTGTCGATCGTTTTTTTTGTCGCTGTCGGAACGTATCTTCTTTACACCTTCGGCCTTATCGACTTGTTCGCGGACCGGCACCGGATGCTGCGGTTTATACATGAACACCGCGCATATTCGGTTCTTATTTTCATCGCTCTCCAGGCCATCCAGGTGGTCGCTGCTCCGGTGCCGGGGGAAGTAACGGGGTTTGTGGGGGGCTATTTTTTCGGGACCTTCTGGGGGATAATTTATTCCACGATCGGGCTCACGATCGGTTCGTGGTTGGCGTTTGTGATCGCCCGTGTGCTGGGAAGGCACCTGGTCGAGGCGTTTGTAAACGCAAGGACCATCAAGCAGTACGATTATGTCATGAAACACAAAGGCTTGTTTCTGGCCTTTCTCATGTTTCTGATCCCCGGATTTCCCAAGGATCTCCTTTGCTATCTGCTTGGGCTCGGCCACATGGGGCAGCGTGACTTCCTTATCGTATCGACCAGCGGGCGGCTGCTCGGCACCGTCTTGTTGACCCTCGGCGGAACGTACTTCCGGGACCAGCGCTACGGAGCGCTGTTCACCCTCGTCGGCGTCTGCATTTTCCTCGTTTTGCTCACAATGATCTACCGTAAGACGATTGAACAGTGGTTCCGCGGCCTCCGCGCTTCGCACATCCTCAAACACCGGGCCGAACGCAACCGCATAAAGAAAAATTAGCCAGGCCGTCAGACGCCCTTTTTTGTTCTGTCCCGCCTGTCCTTATGGATCCCGCCCACACGGTCGCCATACCGCTGGTTGATAATTGCGCTGACCTCTTCCGGCTCGTCCACGATATGCATAAGGTCAATGTCCTCCGGATCGATGTTGCCCATCGTGAGCGCGTTCTGCTTCATCCAGTCTATCAAACCCCGCCAGTATTCCTTGCCCACCAGTACGACCGGAAAACTTCGTATCTTTTTGGTCTGAATCAGGGTCAGCGCCTCGAAAAGCTCGTCCATCGTGCCGAAGCCACCCGGGAAGATTACGTACCCGACCGCGTACTTGACGAACATGAGCTTGCGTATGAAGAAATAGCGGAAATCCACCCGCACCTGCTGATACGGGTTCGACCGCTGTTCCATCGGCAGCTCGATATTGAGCCCCACGGATACGCCGTTTCCGTTCTGCGCGCCCTTGTTTGCCGCTTCCATAATGCCAGGCCCGCCGCCCGAGATCACGGCAAAGCCGTCTTTCGCCAGCGTTTCTGCCACCTTCAGGCATTTTTCATAGTAGGGCGAACCGGGCGCCAAACGGGCGCTCCCGAAAATCGTCACCGCGGGTCCGATGGTATTCAGCGCTTCGAAACCTTCCACCAATTCCGCCATGATCCTGAATACGCGCCACGTGTCCGATTTTGCTAAATCTTCCATACGTCAAGTTCCTCCGAAACAAGGTAATTCAGATTCTCCGCCGTGAGCGTAAGCTCATGACCGTTTCATCTGTGTCCATCCGTGTTCATCTGCCTGCGCCCGGCGTTTACGAGCCTGCACCCAACGCATATGAGCGCGAAGTGCGAATGTAGGGTGTGTGGGCGTAGCCTGCCCTTGCGAAAGCGCGGCCATAAACGAGTGCAGGGTGTGGTTAACTGTTTTTTGTTAAATTCATTCCGTATTTTTCCCGGTATATTCCTCGCGATAAATCTGGATAAAAGCCGTAATCAGCGTCACGACCAGGGGGCCGAAGAGAATGCCGAGGAATCCGTATACCTGGAGCCCGCCGAGAATTCCCAGGAACAGGAAGAACGTCGGCAGCTTGGACTTTCGGCCGATAAGGATGGGCTTCAAAAAATTGTCCGGAAGGCTTACCAGGACCAAGCCCCAGACCGCAAGCAGCACGCCCTTGGTGGTGGACCCCGTTACCAGCAGGAAAACCACACCCGGTATCCAAACAAGAGCCGCGCCGCCGACCGGCAGAAGGGCCAGAAAGGCCGCCAGAAATCCCCAGAAGACCGGAAAGGGAACGCGAAAGAGCGCAAACCCGATTCCGGTCATGATGCCCTGGCCCACGGCAATGAGGAAAACGCCGTTGATCACCGCGGTAAAGGTATCATGAAATTTTCGGGAAATTGACTCTTTCTGCTCATGCGTGAACGGAAGAAGCTCCATGGCCGTCCGGTAGTACTGCTCTCCGTTTCTGAAGAAGAAAAAAAGGGCAATCAGCATGATCGTGAGATTCACGGCAAGGAGCATCGTGTTTCGAAGGAGGCTGCCGAGCTCCGAAGCCAGGGTGGAGGAAACCTGGGTGAGGCCCTTCATAAGCATGCCTTTTACATCGAGTCCCTCCAGGAGCGGATGGGCAAAGACCGTTTGCGATACCGAGGCGGCAACTTTGTCCCAGAGTTCCGCCGCGACGCCGGAAATGATCCCCTCCGAGGCGCGCTGGTAGAGGTCTACCGCTTGAGACGCAAGGACAATAAGCAGCGCGAGCATCGGGCCGATTACGGCAAGCAGGGTGACAATGGTCATGGCCATGGCTGCCAATCCTGCGCGGGACCGCAGCAGCGTAAAGACTTTCCGGTGGAGGGGCTGAAGAGCGAGCGCGAGAACAGCCGACCAGAGCAGTGCCCCGGAAAAAGGCGCAAGCAGGCGTGCTGTCTGGTAAAGGAGAAAAATAAAGGCCGCAAAAAAGGCCGCGGCGAAGATATGCGAGCGGGTGATGAACGGCGGCTGTTTGTTGTTCATGCGCTCTCCCTGCGCGCGGAGCTTTCCCCGGACGCCGTCATTTGGGCCGCGAGTTTCACCGCTTCGATCAGGCTTGCGGGATCAGCGCAGCCTTTGCCGGCAATGTCGTAGGCGGTCCCATGATCGACCGACGTGCGGATGATCGGCAGCCCTACGGTAACGTTAACGGCATTGCCGAAGGCAAGCATTTTGAGCGGCGCGAGCCCTTGGTCGTGATACATGGCGGCCACGATGTCATAGTAATTGTTTCGCGCCTTGTAAAAGAGCGTGTCAGCGGGAACCGGATCGCTCGCGTCGATCCCCTCTTTCCTCGCTTGCAGCACCGCGGGAAGAATTTCGTCCCACTCTTCAGTGCCGAAAAGCCTGCCTTCGCCCGCGTGCGGATTTAATGCGGCAACGCCGATGCGCGGGCTTGGGACGCCGAGGCGCACCATGGC
>JBGPUS010000098.1:0-7217 GCA_041491325.1 Nitrospirota bacterium
ACCGGCTCTACCAGGCGCGGTCGGATTTCGAGAAGGAGAACCGCGATAAGCGACAGGAACTTCAAAACCAGGAACGGCGGATAACCCAGAAGGAAGAAAATCTCGAGAAAAAGATCGACGCGGTTGACAAGCGGGAAGCCGACGCCATCCGCCGCGAGCGGGAACTTTCGGCCCGAGAAAAGGTCGCGATTGAAAAGGAGGAGCGCTTCGAGAAGGGCCTCCGCGAGCAGCGTCAACTGCTCGAGAAGATCGCGAACATGACGGCCGAGGAAGCCAAGCGCCAGCTCATGCTCTCGATGGAGGACGAGGCCAAGTTCGAGGCCGCCAAGTCCATCAAACGGATCGAAGACGAAGCAAAGGAAGAGTCCGACAAAAAATCGAAAAACATCATCAGCCTTGCCATCCAGCGGTACGCGAGCGACTATGTCGCCGAAGCCACGGTGTCGGTCGTCAATTTACCGAACGACGAGATGAAGGGCAGGATCATCGGGCGCGAGGGAAGGAACATCCGGGCGCTCGAGGCCGCGACCGGCATTGACCTGATCATCGACGATACCCCGGAGGCGGTCATCCTCTCGTGCTATGATCCGCTGCGGAGGGAGATCGCGAAGCAAACGATCGAGCGTCTGATCCTGGACGGGAGGATCCATCCCGCGCGGATCGAGGAGCTCGCCGATAAGGTGAAGAAAGACCTCGACGTTTCCATGAAAGAAGAAGGCGAGAAAGCGGCCTTCGACCTCGGCATCCACAATATTCATCCGGAGATCATCAAGCTCCTCGGCAGGCTCAAATACCGGACAAGCTACGGCCAGAACGTGCTGATGCACGCGCGGGAAGTGGCCTATTTCGCCGGGATCATGGCCGCGGAGTGCGGCGTGGACCAGAAACTGGCCCGTCGCGCGGGCTTGCTGCACGACTTGGGCAAGGCCGTGGACCATGAGGTGGAGGGAACTCACCCGGAAATCGGCGGCGATCTCGCCAAGAAGTACGGAGAATCAGCAAAGGTGATCAACGCCATAACGTCCCATCACGGGGACCTGGAGGCGACCAGCGTGGAGTCCGTGCTTGTCGCGGCCGCGGACGCTCTTTCGGCGGGCAGGCCGGGCGTGCGGCGCGAGACGCTTGAAAGCTACTTGAAGCGGCTCGAAAAACTCGAAGAGACCGCGAACTCCTTCAAGGGCGTCGAGAAGTCCTACGCCATTCAGGCGGGGCGTGAAATCAGGATCATCGTGAAGCCCGAAGATCTTTCGGACGCGCATTCAGCCCAGCTCTCCCGCGATATTGCCAAGAAAATAGAGCAGGAGCTGTCGTATCCCGGCCAGATCAAGGTGACCGTGGTGCGCGAGAGCAGGTATGTGGAGTTTGCGAAATAGCCTAAGGCACGAACATATTCCGCCACGAAGGCACTAAGTCACTATAGAGAAGATTAACTTTGAGTCTTGGTGTCTTTGTGGCGAAACGGTCAGGAGACTTTTTGAAGGTTTTATTCATCGGCGATATTATCGGCGAGCCGGGCAGAAAGACAGCGCGGGAACAGCTGAGGGGCCTGGTGGAGACGCGCCGCCCGGACCTCGTCATCGCAAACGGCGAGAACGCCGCGGGCGGGTTCGGGCTCACGCCTGACATCGCCGATGAGCTTTTTTTCATGGGGATCGACGTCCTCACGTCGGGCAACCACATCTGGGACAAGAAGGAAATCGGGCCGTACCTCCTCAAGCAGGACCGGCTCCTCAGGCCGGCCAACTATCCCGAGGGGAACCCCGGCTTCGGCAGCGTGGTCGTGTCCGCGGGCAGCGGCAAGGCCGCGGTGCTGAACCTTGAGGGGCGGGTCTTCATGTCAAATCTCGACGACCCCTTTCGCGCCGCCGTCCGCGAGATTGAGAAATTGAAAAAAGAAACGCCGGTCGTCATCATCGACTTTCACGCAGAGGCTACGTCCGAGAAAATCTCCCTTGCCTGGCACGTGGACGGCAAGGCCAGCGCCGTGATCGGGACCCACACGCATGTGCAGACAGCAGACGAGCGGGTGCTACCGGGCGGGACCGCGTTTATAACCGACGTGGGGATGACCGGGCCCATGGACTCGGTCATCGGCATGAAGAAAGAACAGGCCATCGCGCGGTTTCTTTACCAGACCCCGCACCGTTTCGAGGTCCCGAGGGGGCCGATGCAGCTGAATGGTGTTTTCCTCGACATCGACGAAAACACCGGAAAAGCGAATTCCATAGAGAGAATTCTGATCAAAGCATAGGGTCCGGGATCATGAGTCAAGGGTCAAGTAAGACACATATCTTAAGCGTTACCCAACTCACTTCACAGATAAAAAACATCCTCGAAGGGAGCTTCCCGGACGTGTGGGTGGAAGGAGAGATATCGAATCTCAGCCTGCCGCAGTCCGGTCACGCCTACCTAACGCTCAAGGACGAGCAGAGCCAGATCCGGGCAGTCCTCTTCCGCTCCTCGCTGCGGCTGCTCAAGTTTGACCTCGAACACGGCATGCAGGTAACCTGCAGGGGCCGGGTGGGCGTCTACGAACCCCGCGGCGAATACCAGCTCATCCTTGAATATGTCGAGCCCAAAGGCGTGGGCGCGCTTCAACTGGCCTTCGAACAGCTCAAGGCAAGACTCGAGAAGGAAGGGCTGTTCGATCCCGCGCGCAAAAAACAGCTTCCGGCCCTTCCCCGCCGCATCGGGATCGTGACCTCTCCGAGCGGCGCCGCCATCCGCGATATTCTGCGCGTGATCGAACGGCGCCATCCCCGTATCCATATCCTGATCTACCCCGTGCCGGTGCAGGGCGTTGAAGCCGCGCCCGCCGTTGCCGAGGCCATCCGGTACTTCAACCGTGAGAAAAACGCGGACGTGCTGATCGTGGGCCGAGGGGGCGGATCGCTTGAAGACCTCTGGGCCTTCAATGAGGAAGTTGTCGCGCGAGCGATTCATGCGTCTCTGATTCCGGTCATCTCCGCGGTCGGGCATGAGACGGACTTCACCATTGCCGACTTCACGGCCGACCTTCGCGCTCCCACGCCTTCCGCCGCGGCGGAACTGGTCGTTCAAAGCGAAGAACGCCTTCTGGAGCGGCTCTTCTCGCTTGAGTCGGTCCTCGTCACCAGCATGCGCCGTAAACTCGAACGGCTGCGGGCGGCGTGGCAACAGAGCGCGAGGATACTGGGAGATCCGAGAAGAAAGGTGGAGCAGTACGCGCAGCGGGTCGATGAACTGACCCAGCGGCTCGCCGCGGGGACCAATCGGCAGCTTCGAAAAGACCGCGCGCTTCTGGTGTCCCTGGCCGCCGCACTCGAGCATCTGAACCCGCTCGGCATTCTGGCCCGCGGCTACAGCATAACGAAAAGGCTGCCTTCCGGCGTCATTTTGAAAGATGCGTCCCACGTGACGCCGGGCGACCTGCTCAGTACGAAATTGCACAAAGGGGAAGTGGTCTCGCGGGTTGAAACGAGCCGGAGCGACGCGGACCATTAGCCCGGCTAGCTCTTCCGGACGGTTTTTCAGGGACCTGCCGATATTCATTTTTGCATAAACTCTGCTTTGACACCGTGAGTGACTTGTGGTACTCTAGCCTATGCCGGACGAAATAAAAATACCGGACCCGCTTTTATCCGAAGCCAACGAAGCGCTGCGGGACCTGGTTTCGGCGCTTCGGTCCGTCAAGCTCTACCCCCCCAACAATCCCGCCTACTCCCTGTCGGTAAAAAAAGCCCTTGAGACACTGGGCCGTTTTCTGACGGCCTCGCCCGATTGCCGCATCGGCGTTCAGAAAGCGTATTTTACGTACGGGAACGCGCCGCTCGGAAAAGACGCGCAGTTGAACCGGTCCCTAGCCCAGGACCTCTTTGCGAAAGGGCTGCGCGAATTCACCTTCAGCCGCGGAGTGACCGAGGAAGAGCTGCTTTATTTCTGTCGGGCGCTCGCTCTTTCATCGGAAGAGCTTGCGATGAAAAGCGGGATGGCCTCGGTTCTCTGGGAACAGGGCGCAACGCACATCAAAGTCGTTGAGTCGGGACTGGATGAAGTCGTTGCGGCGCAGCCCGGCGCGGCTGACGCTCCCGCGCCGCAAAGAGAAAGGACCTCCTCGGGCCGCACCCTGGTCCTGGCTGAAATCGCGGCTGAGCCCGCCGGTTTCGGAGCCGGCATGGTCGAACGCGCGAAACAGACCAGGGCCGCGCATGAAAGTGTGGAAGACAGGCTTTTTCATCTGTACGTGGAAGAGGGGCGGGCCGTCCTCGAAAAGCACGCGGACCAAAGCGGACCTCTGTTCGAGGGTCTGGCGCACTCGGTTCTTACCCTTGAACCCTCCCTGCGCGATTGCCTTATCGGCGGTAAGCTGTATGGCGACCTCGACGCGGACGCGTCGGAGCTGCAAAAAAACGGACCTGAAGAGCACGCGCCGAGCGACCTGCATGAAATCCAGAGCGGCCGTTATTCCAATGAATGGACCGTGGAGCAGGTGGCTACTCTCCTGAAAAAATCGTCCGCGAAGACCGTTGCGCCGCCCTCCCGGAATCCCCATGAGGTTGCGCCGCTTTCCGATGACCTCGGCGAACTCGCGCGGGAAATGGCGGACTACACGCCGGAGGAACTGGAAACGCTCAGGCTCGCGGCCGGAGCGGGCTCGGAAACGGACATCATCGAGGCCGCGGTGCGCACCCTCATCTTTCTGCTTCCCCTCGTGAAAAGTCCTCTCGGGGCGCAGTCTCCGGAAAAGGAACGCACCGCCTTCTTCGGCGTCGTTCATCAACTCGAAGACATGCTGAGTTATCTTTTGAAAGAAAAGGATTACGATCTTGCTTCGCTCATTGTCCGGGCGCTCTATCTGCCCGCGGACCCGCCATTCCAAGCGCGCATGGCCGAGGCCGTAAAAAAGAACACTTCGAGCGACGTTGTCGCAACGGCGATCGCGGACCTGCGAAAATCGCCCAAAGATTCTCCGGGACACCGTGCCGTCTATTCCTATCTCTCGGCTGTTCCGCGCGAAGCCACGGAAACCCTGCTGGAACTCCTTGCGGACGAGGCTGACCGGACCATACGAGTGGGCCTTCTCGAACTGGTAAAAGATCTGGGCCGGAACCAGATTGTATTGCTCGGCGAACGTCTCACGGACGAGCGTTGGTACTTCGTTCGGAATATCGTGACTGTTCTGGGGGAGACCAAGGCGGATCAGGCGCTTGCGTTCCTGCAGAAGGCGGGGGGCCATGCCAATGACAGAATACGCCAGGAAGTGGTCAAGGGGCTCTTGACCATCGGCGGGAAAAAGGCGGCCGGGCTCCTGGCGAGGTTCCTGACCGACAAAGACGCGGGCATACGATTGATGGCAATCCGGGGGCTCGCGGAAATAAAGGGGAGCGGCGCGGAGGAGGCCAAGCTCCTCGCGGAGTTCCTTCTGGAAAGCCGGGCCGGGAAGCAGGACCGCGAGCTAGAACTCGAGGCTATCAGAGCGCTGATGAAAATCGGCGGGCCGGAGGAGGCGAAAGCCCTGGCGGCCTTCCTCTCTCACCTGCGCATTAATAAAAAAGAGCGGGACCTTGCGCTTGAAGGGATCACGGCGCTGGCGAAGCTTGGCGGCCCCGGGGATATTGAAGGTCTGAAACCCTTTACGCGCGTCAGGTGGTGGAGGCCGCGAGAGCTTCAAAGAGAACTTCGGGCGGCGGCGCTGCGCGCCATGGAACAAATCAAAAGGAGAAAGACCGATGCCGGACGCTCAGGCGGATGACCGGGGAGAATCACGACAGTCCTTTTTCGTGAAGCAGCAGTTGATCGGATCGGCAAAGACCGCATTCCAGCAGGCGGCGGCCGTCCTGAAAAACTCATTACTCTACCCGGAAGCGCACCCGTTCCTGCTTGCCACCGCGGAAAAACTCGTCGGTACAATCGGCCACTTGCTGGTCGGACGGACGGAAGCGGCCTTCTATCTGGTCGGCGGAGAATTGTTCTTTGAGACCCTTTCCGTGCCCCTCGACCAAAGCCTTGCGCTGCTCATGGAGCAATTTGCCGGCCGCGAAGTGGGCGGGATCAGCTTCAAACCCGGCCTTACGGCGAAGGACCTTATCAAATTCGCCGCGCTGATGAACAGGGAACCCGAGTCATTTCGCGTCCAGGGGGGCATCTCCCAGGCAAGTTCGCAGGAAGGCCTCGAACACATTGAACTGCACCGGGCGCAGCTCATGAACAGGACAATCGTGAGCGTGGAAACCAAGCAAGGGGCCTCCGCGCTCTTCATGGATGCGGTCTCCATGGTCAAGGAGCTGGTGCAGGCCGTGCACCTTGATAAGGCGATCAATGCGCGCAAGATGAATACAGTCGTCCAGACCATGGTGGATTCCGTTCTGGAGAACCGCGACGCCTTGATGGGGCTGACCAGCATCAAAATGTATGACGAGTATACGTTTGCCCACTCGGTCAACGCGTCCATCCTGGCCATTTCGCTCGGAACATATCTTTCGTTCGACAAGCCCCGGGTCGCCGCGCTGGGAGTGGCCGGGCTTTTGCACGACATCGGCAAGGTGAGCGTTCCCATCGAGATCATCAATAAACCGGACAAACTATCGGAAGAAGAGTGGGAATTGATCAAGCGGCATCCCGTCGAGGGGGCGTTGGCCCTTTCCGACATCCCCGGCGTGACGAAACTCGCCATGATCGCGGCCTTTGAGCACCATCAGCACGGCGACGCCCGCAGCTATCCGTGGATCGACGACCGGCCGCAGCAGCATCCCTTTTCTCAAATCGTCGCCATTGCCGATGCCTATGATGCCCTCACGGCCGCGCGGGTATACTTTAAATCCCGGATGCCTCCGGACCAGGCCATGAGGACCCTGATCAAGAAGAGGGGAGTCGCATTCGAGCCCGCGTTCGTGAAAGCGTTTGTCAACATGATCGGTCTCTTTCCCGTGGGCACGCTTCTTAAACTGGACACGGGCGAGGTGGGATTAGTCGTACACCAGACGCGCGATCTCATGAGGCCCCGTATTCTGCTCCTCGGCGCGTTCGACGGATCGGAACGAGAAACCGGGGAGGAAGTCAGCCTGCTCGAGACCGCGGGCGGGCGCTATAAGCGCTCCCTCCTCGGCAGCATTGACCCGTATGCCGCGAACATCGATCTGAAAAAATATTTTTCGTGATGCCGCGCGCAGCGAACTCATGGCGGGGGCCTTATTTGACAGTCATGCACTTTTGTGCTACCTTCGAATCAGGAACAGATG
>JBGPUS010000099.1:0-7211 GCA_041491325.1 Nitrospirota bacterium
CTCGATCCGCGACGTTATCCTGTTTCCGCAGTTGAAGAAGGAACAATGACGGAAGTCAACAAAACAGCATGAAACTCCCCTATGAAATATTCATCAGCCTCCGGTACCTGAGGACCAAAAAGCGCTACGGCACCGTATCGCTCAATACGTTCATATCCATCGCGGGCGTAGTCATCGGCGTGGCCACATCCATCATAACGCTGGCGGTGATGACCGGTTTCCAGGGCTATTTCCGCGATAAGATCCTCTCAGCCATGCCCCATATCGTCGTGATGGAGTATACGGGCAGCGGCGTAAAGGATGCGGAGGCCCTGCGGGACAAGGTGTCCCGGGTTCCGCATGTCAAAGCCACGACTCCCTTTGTCTACGGCCAGTCGATGCTGACCACAAAAGAACGTATGCAGGGTGTTGTCGTTCGGGGCATCGATCCGCAAACAGAAGGAAGCGTTACCGACCTCGTGAAGAATATGACCGTCGGTTCGCTCGGTAATCTCGCGAAGAGAGGGCAAAAATATCCCTCCATCATCATCGGCGAAGATTTGGCGCGCAAGCTGGGGTCGTCGCTGGGCGATGTCGTCACGATGGTGAACCCGCTCGGCGAAGAAACCGCGATGGGCATCGTCCCCAAAATGAGAAGGTTCGAGATCGTGGGCCTCTTTGACGCGGGCATGTACGACTATAATACGGGTTTTGTGTATATCGCGCTTCCGGAGGCGCAGAAATTCTTCGATATGCCGGGTCTCGTCAGCGGCATCCAGGTCAGGGTGGACGAAATTTATGAGGCCGACAAGATTTCTTCGACGATCCGGTCCGCGGTCGGTTATCCGTACTACACGCGCAACTGGATGGAAATGAATAAAAATTTCTTTTCCGCGCTCCTGCTCGAAAAGATCGGCATGTCCCTTATCCTCGTCGTCATTATTATCGTGGCCTCGTTCAATATCATCGGGACGCTGACGATGATCGTTATGGAAAAAAACCGTGAGATTGCGATCCTGAAATCCATGGGCGCGCCTTCTCCGAGCATCATAAAAATATTCATGTTTGCCGGGCTGACTATCGGGGCGGTGGGGACGGCGCTCGGGGCCATCCTGGGCTATGGCGCGGTCTTGCTCATCATCAAGACTAACATTATTTCACTTCCCAAGGACGTGTATCAGGTAGACCACTTGCCGCTCTCCATTTCAAGTCTGGACGTTCTTTTTATCTCGCTTACGGCACTCGGAATCAGTTTTCTCGCCACGCTGTACCCTTCATGGCAGGCGGCAAAACAGGATCCCGTAGAAGTATTAAGGTATGAATAGGGTTGTCGGATTGACCCTGTTGTCCATGAGTCAACTTCATTTTACAGGGAGGTAGGAATGGCACAAAAAGGCGGTTTTAAACGGTTTTTGCTGGTATTATTGTTCCTGGTCCTGGCTGCGGTTGTATTCATTCTTTTCGGCGGCGGCAAGTTGCTCAAAGAGACGGGCCAAAAAGGCGGCAAGCTGCTCGAAGAAACCGGCCAAAAAGCTGAGGAAGTCAAGCACGACATAGAGAAGAAGGCGTCCAGCGTTGAGAAAAAAGCCGCGACCATCCAGAAAGCGCTGAAAGACGATAAGACGGGAGAGAAAAAATAGCACAGCCGCTTATCCATATACGCGAACTCCGCAAAACGTTTACGAGCGGCCGGGAAGCGTTACGCGTTCTTGACGGCATTGACCTTGACGTCCAACGAGGGGAACTGCTTGCCGTCGTGGGGGCGTCGGGCGTAGGGAAGAGCACCTTGCTTCACATTCTCGGAGGGCTCGACCGGCCCACCTCGGGCAGCGTCCGGTACGGAGACGTAGATGTGTTCGGTCTGGACAACAGCCGGCTCGCTCGTTTTCGCAACGAGCGGGTGGGCTTCGTTTTCCAGTTTCATCACCTCCTGCCTGAATTTTCCGCGCTTGAGAACGTGATGTTGCCGGCGCTCATACGGAGAACCGACCGGCAGCAGGCTTCGGACGCGGCTTCTAAAATTCTCGGGGAGGTCGGGCTCGGGGCCCGTCTCCTGCACCGGCCCGGAGAGCTCTCGGGCGGCGAGCAGCAGCGTGTGGCGGTCGCGCGGGCGCTCATGCTGAATCCCGATGTCGTACTGGCCGACGAGCCGACCGGCAACCTCGATACGCACACGGGTGAATCCGTGCATGATTTGTTGTTGACGATCAACAAGCAGAAGGGCACGACCTTTGTGATTGTGACCCATAACGACAAGCTTGCAGTTCGGGCTGATCGTGTGCTCAGGATGGACGAGGGCAAGCTCACGCAGGAGCGGTGACGACAAAACGGGCCGCCCGGTCCGATGCTTGAGCAGAACAAAAGGCTTATCAGGCATAAATCGGGCATGCTGCCTCGACAGGCTGGCCTTCCCGCGGTTCCCAGGCGGTCCTGTTCTTCCCTGTTTTCGTCTTCATTTCATTCTCTTCCAAAGTTTTTTTGGCATGAAACCAAGGCCTATGGCTTGTTTCGGCTTCCCTTTTCGCTTGACGGGGAACGGCATGAAAAAGTAGTATGTGGGGTCTTCTTCACAAAATACTGCGGAGCTTGAATTTATGAACCTTCTTTTTTTTCAGGCGTCAATCGTCGTCTATGCCTTAGCCGCGGCGGGATACATAGCATACCTCGTCAAGCCGGAGCATAAGGGGCTTGCAACGGCATCACTCTGGGCCACGTTCGCGGGCTTTCTTCTCCATGTCGCTTATTTCGTTGTCCGTTGGGCTGAATCCGGCGGCATTCCCATAACCAGTTTTTTTGAGGCGGTCAATTTCCTTGGAATGGGCATGGTGTTCGTTTTTCTTGTCATGGAGGTCCGGTTCAAGGTCGCCGCTCTGGGCTCGTTCATGCTGCCGCTGGTGCTCCTGCTCGCCGTTCCCGCGTTCATCTTGTCCGGTGAGATCAAAGAACTGAACCCCGCGCTCAAGAGCAACTGGCTCGGCGTCCATACGAGCCTCGCGGTCCTCGGCGATTCCGCGTTTGCCTTTGCATTCATCGTCTCGATCATGTACCTGGTCCAGGAGCGACAGCTCAAGGCTAAACATCTGGGGGCCATTTTTCACCGGTTGCCGTCGCTCGACATCATGGACACGCTCGGATACCGGGCGCTGACCCTGGGGTGGCCCTTGTTCACGCTCGGCATGATCACCGGTTCCATCTGGGCAAACAGCGCATGGGGCAGCTACTGGAGCTGGGACCCCAAAGAAACCTGGTCGCTCATCACCTGGGTCGTTTACCTGGCGCTGCTTCATCTCCGCACGATCGGGTGGCGCGGCAGGAAGATGGCGTTTCTTTCGATCATCGGTTTCATGTTCGTTCTCGTCAGCTTTTTCGTAGTCAGCCGCATTCAGATAGGGAAACACAGTTTTTAGCAACCAAGGAAAAATCTTCGCAAAACGGAAACAAAATTATTGCCACGAAGGCTCCAAGGCACTAAGAAGTCTTGAAATCATCAGGTTATAAAAACCGCATGCCTCTCTTCTTCGTGTCTTCGCTAGCGCCCAGCGTTTACGCGTGGTATCGCGAGTGCAGGGTGTGACTTTGTGGCGAGTTTTGGTTCCGGCTTTATCCGAGTTAGGATGATGGAAGCATGGGTATCGTAGTCGTCGGTCTCAGCCATAAAACTGCGCGCGTTGACGTGAGGGAAAAACTTTCTTTCCCCGAGGCCGTTCTGCCGGACGCGCTTAAGGCGCTCATGCAGTACGACGGTATCGGTGAAAGTCTGATTCTTTCGACCTGCAACCGCGTCGAGGTGTATGCCTGCGCCCAGGACAGCGGTCGGGGCGCGGACCAGATAAAAAAGTTTATTTCGGAGTTCCACAAGCTCTCCCCTGAAGCGCTCGAGCAGGCCTTGTATGTTCATGCGGATGCGCAGGGTGTTCGCCATGCGTTCCGCGTTGCGTCGAGCCTGGATTCCATGATTGTGGGCGAGCCCCAGATTCTCGGCCAGCTCAAGGACGCATTCGACATCGCACTCAAGGCAAAAACCACCAGCGCGGTCCTGAATAAACTGCTCAAAAAGGCCATTTCCGTCGCGAAGCGCGTTCGCACCGAGACGAAAATCGCCGAGAGCGCGGTTTCGATCAGTTTTGCGGCGGTGGAACTCGCGAAAAAAATATTCGGCGACCTGGGGGAAAAGACCGTAATGTTGCTCGGAGCAGGGGAGATGGCCGAGCTTGCGGCCAGACACCTCCTCAGCAACGGGGTCAGGAGCGTGCTCGTGGCCAATCGGACCTTCGAACGCGCCGTGGAACTCGCCCGGGAGTTCAACGGGAGCGCTGTCCGGTTCGAGGACTTTCCCTCCGAACTCGTGATGGCGGACATTCTCATTTGTTCAACCGGCGCGCCGACCTGCGTCGTCGGGCCTGAGATGGCGGGCAAGGCGCTGAAGGACCGGCGCAACAAACCGATCTTCATGATCGATATTTCCGTGCCGAGAAACATAGACCCGGAAGTGAACAAGCTGGATAACGTGTTTCTCTACGACATAGATGATCTGCAGGGCGTCGTCAACTCGAACCTCGAGGGCAGGGCCAGAGAAGCGGAGCGGGCCGAGGAAATCATTCTGCAAGAGGTGGAAACATATCTCCAGTGGGAACGTTCCCTTGACGCCGTGCCCACGATCGTGGAACTCCGCGAGAAGGTAGAAGACATCAAACGGAGGGAGTTGGACAAGACGTTGTGCCAGTTAAACGGCATCACCGATGACCAGCGGAAAGCTATCGAAGCGATGTCATCGGCAATCGTGAATAAAATCGTGCATGCGCCGATGGTCATTTTAAAACAGGCGGCTTCGAGCCCGGAAAGCAGCGACCTTTTTGCGTTTGCCCGCAAATTGTTCAATTTGGACAAGGACCTGAAAAAGCACACCCACAAGAAGGGTTTCGGGCCTGGCGGAACGGTATCGAAAAAATAAACGAACACGGATGGAATCTTAGGATCAAGGGGTATTTCGGTGCGTAAACAAATCAGGATCGGCACACGGGGAAGCGCACTGGCGCTTTGGCAGGCGGAGTGGGTAAAGTCCGAGCTTTTGAAGAAATATCCCGGTATGACTGTGACGCTCGTCACGATCAAAACCACGGGCGACAAAATTCTCGATGTTCCCCTCGCCCAGGTAGGCGGCAAGGGCCTCTTCGTCAAAGAAATAGAGGAGGCCATGCTGTCCGAAGAAATAGACATTGCGGTACACAGCATGAAGGATGTGCCCACACAATTTCCAGACGGGCTCCATCTGGGAGCGGTTACCAAACGCGAAGACCCGAGAGACGCGTTGCTTTCACGGAACAACGTGTTGTTTAAGGACTTGCCGTCCGGCGCGAACATCGGCACGAGCAGCCTCAGGCGTCAGGCTCAGCTTATGAGCGTGCGGCGCGACCTCGTTATCCATCAGCTTCGCGGAAACGTGGACACGAGGATACGAAAACTTAAGGACGGACTGTTCGACGCGATCATTCTGGCGGCGGCAGGCGTCAAGCGGCTCGGGCTTGCCGGGAACGTAACGGAATATCTTTCACCAGAGATATGTTTGCCCGCCATCGGACAGGGCGCGCTCGGCATCGAATGCCGCGTAGACGATCGGGAGTTGAACGATTGTATCTCGTTTTTCAACCACCCGGAAAGCCGCGTCTGCGTCACCGGCGAGCGGGCGCTTCTACGGAGGCTTGAAGGCGGCTGTCAGGTCCCTATTGCCTGCTACGGCGAGCTGAAACAGGGGACCCTGCTGCTGACCGGTTTGGTAGGCAGTGTGGACGGCGCTCGCATCGTCAAGGATTCGGTCAAAGGCGCTCCCGAAACAGCGGAAAAACTCGGAGTAACACTTGCGGAACAGCTCCTCTCTCAGGGCGCGGACGCGATTCTTCGGGAAGTGTATGGCTGCACAACCGATTTCAGTGGGAATAATCTCCTGGAAAATCCGAATGGGATTAAGTAAAAAGCGGGAATGGCGGTACTTTAATAATGACTGAATCGATAGGGAAAGTATACTTAATCGGCGCTGGTCCCGGAGATCCCGGCTTGATCACGGTCAAAGGCCTCGAATGCGTAAAAAAGGCAGACGTGATCATTTACGACTATCTCGCCAATGAGCGGTTGCTCGACCATCGGCGCGCTGACGCGGAACTCGTCTACGTCGGCAAGCAAGGCGGCAGGCACACGCTCCCTCAGGAAGAAATCAACGGCCTGATCATCAAAAAAGCGAAGGAAGGGCATATCGTCGCCCGTTTAAAAGGCGGTGACCCGTTCATCTTCGGAAGGGGCGGGGAAGAAGCGGAAGAGCTGGCGGACAACGGCATCCCGTTCGAGATCGTGCCGGGCGTGACCGCGGCCACGGCGGTGCCGACCTACGCCGGCATCCCGCTTACGCACCGCGATCACACGGCAAGCGTGGCCTTCGTGACCGGTCACGAAGACCCCACGAAAAACGAGTCGAAAATTCACTGGGACCAGCTCGCAACCGGCGTCGGAACCCTCGTGTTCTTCATGGGGATGAAAAACCTGGAAAACATCGTCAATAATCTTATTACGCACGGCAGGAGCCCGCAAACGCCGGTCGCCGTCATTCAATGGGGAACGCGTACGGACCAAAAGGTGGCGACGGGCGTCCTCAGCACTATCGTGGCCATCGTCCGGGAAGCGAAACTCAGACCGCCGTCCATTATCGTAGTCGGAGAGGTCGTGCGGCTCAGGCAAAAGCTGAACTGGTATGAATCAAAACCGCTGTTCGGCAAACGGATCGTCGTCACTCGCTCACGCGACCAGGCCAGCGTGTTTGCCGAGCTGCTCATTGACCGTGGGGCCACGACCATAGAGTTCCCGACTATCGACGTCGTCCCGCCGGCAAGCTGGGCCGAGCTGGACGCCGCGTTAGCCGTGATCGAGACGTTCAATTGGGTCATTTTTACGAGCGCAAACGCAATCAAATTTTTTATGGAGCGGCTCCGTGCCCTCGGTAAGGACCTTCGCATACTCAAAGGCGTCAACCTCTGCGTGGTCGGTCCCAAGACGGCCGAGGCGCTCGAACGCTACGGCCTCAGGGCCGACTTGGTACCTGCCGAGTTCAAAGCCGAGGGCGTGCTTGCCGCGCTCGGCGGCACGGAAGTGAAGGGACGGAAATTCCTTATCCCCCGCGCCAAGGTGGCGCGTGAAGTGATTCCCGAGAAGTTGCGGGAACTTGGGGCCGAGGTCGTCGTCGCAAC
>JBGPUS010000100.1:0-7133 GCA_041491325.1 Nitrospirota bacterium
GTAATTGCAACGACAACGACGTACGGGCTTGAGTTCGTTTCGAGCATCTGGAAAGACAATATTTTCGCCTCTCAATTTCATCCCGAAAAAAGTCAAACACTGGGGCTGTCGATTCTGAAGCGCTTCGGAGATCAGAAAGGATAGGGTCAAGGGTCATGTAGCAAGTGGCAAGGATTTTATTTCCTTGCTTCATGACCCTTGCTACTTGCTACTGAAGATATGATATGCTGATCATTCCCGCGATCGATTTAAAAGACGGCAAATGCGTCCGCCTCAAGCAGGGGCTTATGGACCAGGCCACGGTCTATTCAGACGACCCCGCGACCACGGCGAAACAGTGGGAAGCCCAGGGCGCGGAACTGCTGCATGTCGTCGATCTTGACGGAGCTTTTGCGGGCGTTCCAAAAAATCTCGAAGCCATCAAAGCCATACGCGCCGCGGTTAAAATGTCCATCGAGGTGGGCGGCGGCATACGAGACGTTGCGACAATAGAACTCCTCGTCTCCATCGGTATCGACCGCATCATCCTGGGGACCGCTGCAATTGAAAACCCCGCGTTCGTCGAGGAGGCCTGCAAAAAATTCCCGGGGAAAATCATCGTCGGCATCGACGCCAAAGACGGCCTAGTGGCGATAAAAGGGTGGGCCGAGGTGACAACGGTCAAGGCTATTGACCTGGCAAAACAGATGCAGGAACACGGCGTCATTGCCGTCATATACACAGACATCAAACGGGACGGCATGCTCTCCGGTCCGAACATCGAGGCGACCAAGGCGCTCGCCGAAGCGCTCCGCATTCCCGTCATTGCCTCGGGCGGCGTCCACACCATGCAGGACATTGAAAACCTTCTTGCCGTGAGGTACTCCGGCGTCAGCGGGGTCATCACCGGGAAGGCGATTTACAGCGGCTCGCTTGATTTGAAAGAAGCAATTACGTTCATCAAGATGAATGATAACAAATGCGCAAGATGATCATAAATCTCCCCCCGCCCCTCTTTATCAAAGAGGGGTGTCCCTCCCTTTGGAAAAGGGAGGTTAGGAGGGATTTTATGACATATGGATGCGCTTACCATTAGATCCCCGCTACCATCACTCGGGGATGACAGGCATAAGGATAGTAGGAAAGCACTATGTTGACCAAACGAATCATCCCCTGCCTTGACGTCAAGGCAGGAAGGGTTGTCAAAGGCGTAAGCTTCGTGAACCTTCGCGATGCCGGTGACCCGGTGGAAATCGCGAAGCTTTACGATGAGCAAGGCGCGGATGAGCTCACATTCCTTGATATAACGGCGTCCCATGAGGAGCGCGGCATCATCCTCGACGTTGTGCGCAGGACCGCGGAACAGGTTTTCATGCCGCTTACGGTCGGCGGCGGGATCAAAATACTTGATGATATCAGGAACCTGCTGCTTGCCGGATGTGACAAGGTCTCGATCAACACCACCGCGGTTCACGATCCGAATTTTATTCAGAGTGCGGCCATGCGGTTCGGCAGCCAATGCATCGTCGTGGCCATCGATGCCAAGCGTGTCGTCGCCCATGATTCAGAATTCAAGCCCCCGCTTACGTGGGCTGATGACCCCAAGTTCAAGTCGCTTTTTTTATCATCCTCTCCCCTCAGTCTTCAGTCCTCGCGGCAATGGGAAGTGTACACTCACGGCGGAAGAAAACCGATGGGAATCGATGTTGTAGCCTGGGCGAAAAAAATGGAAGAGTTCGGCGCTGGAGAAATCCTGCTGACGAGCATGGACCAGGACGGCCAAAAAACGGGGTATGATCTGGAACTGACGCGCGCCGTGGCCGAGGCCGTTACGATCCCGGTCATCGCCTCGGGCGGCGTAGGAAACCTCGAACACATTTACGATGGCTTCACCAAAGGAAAGGCCGATGCGGCGCTTGCTGCGTCCATTTTCCATTTCCGGGAATACACGATCAAGCAGGCGAAGGAATATCTAAAAGAACGCGGTGTGCCAGTGAGGCTGTAATGGCATACGGTAAGCCCGTGCCTAAAAACTTTTTTATTCTTCCCCCTTCCCGCCTTTTTATGCTATTTTCTCGAAACAAGGGTTAATGCGGTTACTACCCAATCACGCACAAAAAGGAGGAAATACATGAACCAGATTCGCTCTGAAAAGAAGTCTGCTTTGAAGTATCTTTCCTTTTTCCTGCTCTTCGTGATGCCCGTTTTTCTTTTCGCTTGCGGCGGCCCGAAGCACATGATTTCCATGGATGTCAAACCGACGCTTGGCGTTAAGCCGGGTAAAGCCGTGCTCGTTATTACACGGACACCTCTTTAGGCTTTGCCGTTACCGTTGAAAACTATCTCGACGCAAAACTCGTCGGCCAGACAAAAGGTAAATGTTATTTCGTTACCGATGTTCGGCCTGGACAACATTATGTCATGGGCCATGCCGAGAACTGGGCCACAGCCCAGATCAACTTCGAGGCCGGGAAAATATACTTTTTGAACCAGGATATCCGCATGGGTGTTTGGATGGCCAGAACCGGGTACTCTCCCTTAACTGCGGCAGATGCCCTGAGAGAGATAAACGAGATCGATTATCGCGTCTATGACACCGCGCATCCCGGTGAGGATATGTCTCAAAAAGATTTCCAGGATGTAAAAGAAGACATCGAAAAGGAAGTTAAAGAAGATCCGGGCAGGCATAAGGACGTCCTGGATTACCGGGGATATAACAAGCTGTGATGGGGCTTTGAGTCATGTAAAAGGCGAGATGAAATCATCTCGTCTTTTTTTGTTTTATCTCTAGCTCAACGACGCTTTCGCAGGAACCGCGTAGTTTAAAACGACTTCCCTCCGAGGTACTTGAGCGTCGTTTTAATAAGCGCCTTCACATCCACCGGCTTGGTCAGGTAGCCGTTCGCGCCGAGAGCGAGGCCGAGATCGCGGTCTTTTACTTCTCCCCGCGTGGTAATGACCACGATGGGGATATCGCTTTTCAGGCTATTGCGCACTTCGCGGACCAATTCAGCGCCGTTCATTTCCGGCATGTTCATGTCCGTCAGCAGCAGGTCGAATTTCCCGCTCTCCAGCTTGGTCAGCGCGTCGCGGCCGTTCACGGCTTCGACGATGTTGACCGTAAGCAGCCGCTTCAGGTTCATCACCAGGAACATCCGCATTACCGCGGAATCATCCGTCACGAGGATCGATTTGCCGGCCATGTTGAACATTTAGCATTCCTTCTCTTGTCCGGGATTTAACCATAGTGTAGCATACTATGCGAAAAAGAAAAAGCGGATTTATCAGCGCAGAATAATCAGAGGCATACGGAAAGGCTACAGCGGAAAATGGCAGGCAACCTGATGCGCATCGCCGATATCGCGAAGCTGCGGTTCCGTGGCAGGATCGGTGCAGATGCTCGGCCTGCCCTTCGCCTCAGTCACCGGACAGCGCGGGGCGAAACGGCAGCCGGTGAACGGACGTTCAAAATCGAAGACGCCCCAGCTTCCTGCCTGCACATTCTTGGATGCCTGGAGTGATTCCTTGCTCTGCTTCTCGACAAGTGAAGACCAGAGCACGTGCGTATACGGGTGGCTCGCCCGGTGAGCGATGCGGCCGGCAAGCCCCATCTCCACGATCTTGCCCAGGTACATGACCGCGACTTTCTGGCTGATGAGTTCAACCACGCGCAAATCGTGCGATATGAAAAGATAGGAAAGCCCGAGCTGCTTCTGGAGGTCCCGGAGCAGGTTCACTACCTGTGCCTGGATCGATACGTCGAGCGCGCTTGTGGGCTCGTCCGCGATGATGAGCCGTGCGCCGACCGAAAGCACCCGCGCTACGCCGACCCGCCGCTTTTCGCCGCCAGAAAGCTCGTGGGGGAAGTTAGAAAGTTTGTTCTTCTTGAGATTCACCTGCTCAAGCAATTCAGCGATGCGTTTGTCCACCTCGGCGTCGCCGATCTTATGATGGACGGTAATCGCCTCTTTGAGGATGTCCCGAATGCGCATCTTGGGGTTGAGCGCGGCGTCCAGGTCCTGGAAGATCATCTGCATCTGGCCCCGGAGCTTTCGCAGCTCGCCGGGCGGCATGTTCGTAATATCCGTGCCGTCGAACAGGATCTTGCCCGAAGTGGCGGGCGTGAGTCGCAAGATGGTCCTGCCGATCGTCGTCTTGCCGCAGCCGGACTCACCCACAAGCCCAAGGGTCTCGTTTTCCTTAAGATAAAAGCTCACGCCGTCCACCGCGGGGATGGACTGCGTCTTTTCCTTGAACGTGGAAAAGATCCCCTTTCGGTGGGTAAAATGTTTTTTTAGGTCTATGAGTTCGAGTATTGTCTTCGGCATAATCGTTGTACAAATCCTGACCCGGACAAGCCGGAAAACTTCTTAGCCACGGAGACCACCGAGAACACAGAGAGAAACAAAAAACAGTGTCTTCTAAACTACTCTCAAGCTTTTCTCTGTGCCCTCGGTGCGCTCTGTGGCAAAAATATTCTTGCCGTTTTGATTTGAAATTATTTAGGATTTCGCGCTTTGCATCTAGTGCTTGTTAGTCAAAGTACAGCCAACACCGCACTTTGTGTCCCGGCGCAATCTCCCGCAGGTCGGGCTCCTTGTACGCGCATTTTTCTCTGATCGCATCCGTTACGCAATGGCACCGACCATAGAAACGGCAGCCCGGCGGAGTGTTAATGGTGTCGAGCACGTCTCCCGTAATGGCCTGGAGGTAGCCTTTCTCCTTGATGTTTTCCGTCGTCGGTATTGATGCGAGGAGTGCTTCCGCATAGGGATGTTTATCTTTGAACTCTTGTGCCAGAATATCCCTGGCCGGACCGTACTCGACGATGGTGCCGCCGTACATGACCGCCACGCTGTCCGAAAGGCGGGAAATGATGCTGATGTCGTGGCTGATAAGCATGGTCGTAATGCCGAACTCGGATTTAAGCTCGGCGAGGAGATCGACGATCTTGGACTGAATTGTGGCGTCGAGACCCGTAGTCGGTTCATCCGCTATCAGAAGCGACGGCTCGCTCGCCAGCGCCATGGCAATCATGGCCCGCTGGCACATGCCCCCCGAAAGACCGTAAGGATAATTGTCGAACCTGAGCCGCGGAGAATCGATCTTCACCCGATCAAGCCAGTAGAGCGCCCGGTCTTTCGCCTCCTGATCGCTTTTGATGGCGGTATGGAGTTGGATCGCTTCAGTGATTTGCTTCCCCACCGGGATAAACGGGTTCAACGAGGACTTGGGGTTCTGGAAAATCATGGCGATTTCCTTGCCACGGACCCCCTTCATCGTGCGCTCAACGTTCTTTTCCCAACCCACGAGGTCTTTGCTCGCGTTCATGATCCTGCCGTCTTTTTTCGTAAGCGTCACGTAGCTTGCGAGATCATGCAGCAGGTTTTTTTGGACCGTGTCGGTTTTGAAGCCGACCTTTCCGCTGATCACACCGGGCCCGCCGCTGATAAGGCCCATCACCGAAAGCGCCGTAATGCTCTTGCCGCTGCCGCTCTCGCCCACTACGCCGAGCGTCTCGCCGCGTGCGACATCCACGGTCACGCCGTCCACGGAGCGGATAAACGCCTGCTTGCTCCTCGAGTAGAAATAGGTGCGAAGATCCTCAATTTTCAGGAGCGGTGCGATCGTCATGCTGCGCCCCTCTTGCCTTCAAGAATGTTATTCAGGCCATCGCCAAGCAAATGGAATCCGAGAATAGTAAAGAGGATGGCAAGCGCGGGCGCGGTCGATGGCCAAAACTTGCCCTGCATGAAATAGTTGGCCCCGGCTTGGACCATGTTACCCCAGGACGGCGTCGGTTCCTGCACACCGAACCCGAGATAGGAGAGCGAGGTCTCCATCAAAATCGCCTCCGCCATGCCGAGCGTGGCCTGGATGATAAGCAGCGTCCGGCAATTATGCCACAAAATGTGCTTAAGGATGATCGTCCTGGTCGGCAAACCCAGAGCGGTATCCGCCTCAATGAAATTTTTTTGCTTCAGAAAAAGAATCTTTCCCTTGATGAGCGATGCGACGACCGGCACGTTCGTGAGTCCGACCACGAGCATAATATAGTAAATGCTTGGTTTGAACGCAGCCACCACGAGGAGGATGAGAACGAGACGCGGGAAGGAATCGACAAGGTTCGTGAAGTAGGTTATGGCCGTGTCGAACTTCCCGCCGCGATAGCCGGTCACCACACCGAGTACGGTGCCGAACAAGAGCGCGATACCGATGGCAAGCAGGCCGGGTAGGAAGTAGGCCTGGATACCCACAATCAGACGGGAAAGCATATCGCGGCCCATGAAGTCCGTGCCGAGCGCGTGGCCCGCGGTGCCCGGCGGCGCCATCATGAGTTCGAGGTCGAGGTCTTGCGGGTCGCGCGGTAAAAGATTGAACGAGCCGAGGACATAGGAGGCCACCACCAGAGTCACGATGAGCAGACCATACCCGACGTAGGCAAGATCGACGAGGTCGGCCTTTTTCCAAAACGGAAGATCGGAGAACTCGCCGATTTCACCGGATATTTGAGAGTATGATTTCATAAAGATGCTTTTTCCTGGCCCCTTGACCCTGGCCCCTGGACCCTGTTCTTACTCTTTCGACGCCCGCGGATTTACCGCCACATACACCACGCTTTGGAACAGGCTGCCCATGCGGACAAAAACCGCGGACAGGATAGCGATGCCCATGATAACGGGATAATCTCTGTCCTGCGCGGCTTGCCACGCCATCCTGCCCATTCCCGGCCAGTTGAACACTTGTTCGACAATGACGGCGCCGCCCAGGATAAAAGGGATCTTGGCCGCAATAATTTCAGTCACGGGAATAAGCAGCCCTTCCTTGAAGGAATGCTTCCAGACCGCCGCGCCCTTCGCCTTCGCCGTGCGTATGTAATCCTCGGCCATGACCCTCCCCATCTCCGCACGCAGGGAGCGGATGACTTCGCTGATGGTGCCGTTGCCCACTCCGAGCACAAAGATCGGGAGCAAGGCATACAGCCAGGCGTATTTTTGGCCGCTTGACGAACCGAAGGCGAGCGGGAAGATCCCAAACTTGTGCATGAACACGTAGAGAACAATATACCCGAACCAGAACACGGGAAGCGCGGAAATGACGTACGCAAACATCGTGAGAGGCCAGGATATTTTATTCGTCCCCCGGACCGCCGA
>JBGPUS010000101.1:0-7130 GCA_041491325.1 Nitrospirota bacterium
ACGGCGGCCATCGGGACGTCTAGCAACCAGCGGCCCATTTCGTTCCCGGTATTGATCCCGACCGGCTACACCGGTCTTCGACAGGAGCAGCTCCCCCCGCCCACGGAAATCGGTCTTTCATCTCCCACGCTCGTAAACCTTCCACCCGAGTTGCCCAGCAACACGGGCATTGACGGGTTCCTGCTGACGGCGGATGGGGGCGACCCTAAGGACGCAAACGGAAATGCAATAGTCCTGCCGCCGATCCCGGGCATCATCGTAATCCCGAACAACATCGCCTTCCTGCACCAGTACTTCAGTGCGCTCCTGATGGTAACGAACGGCGCGCCCGGCATGTCGAACCTCGTGGTAAAGAACTTGAAGGCGACAATCAGCTTGCCCTCAGGCGAAGATCAAGTGCCGGGCACGGACGCGATACCGGGGGACGACCCCCTGCGCATGGCGAATAGTGCGAACGGCTATTTCCCGCGCACCCAGGACGTGATAAACCCGGGACCGGACGGCAGGCTCGGCACGTCGGATGATACGAACGTCCTTCGTTCGGCGGAAACCTAATTGCAGCTTATACGTAATTATCCATATCGCCGTGTAGCATTGCGGAGTGATCGTTGCTATGCGGAATTCCGTTTCATAACAATAGCACTGATGAGTTCTGTTATGTGAATAAACGTCCATGCGTCTGGGCCGAGGATTTTTTCATACAAGAAATCCTTTCTTGACTTAGTCCACTATTTAGGCTAGTATTTAACCATGAAAAAGATCAATGTTCACGAGGCCAAAACTCATTTGTCTCATTATCTCGAAGAAGTCGAGCACGGGGAAACCCTTCTGCTGTGTCGGCGGAACCAGCCAATTGCCGAGCTGCGTCCGCTCGCGGCCCATCGGCATAAACCGCGCCCCATCGGCCTGGGGAAAGGAAAATTTCAGGTGCCTGCCTCGTTCTTCGAAGAACTGCCCGAGAAAACAATCACCCTTTTTCGAGGTGAAGAATCGTGAACCTTCTTCTGGATACCTGCACGTTCCTGTGGATTGTATCCGGCAGCCCTGAGTTATCCGATACTGCGCGCCAACTCTTCTCCGATCCGAGCAACGAGGCCTACCTGAGCGTCGCCTCCGCGTGGGAGATCATCGTCAAGCACAAACTGGGCAAGTTGCCGTTGCCCGAGCCACCACACGAATTTATCAAGAAGTGGCGCATCCGCCACGAGATCGACTCCTTGCCCCTGGACGAAGCCGCGGTATTGCAGCTTTCCCGTCTCCCCGATTATCACAAAGATCCCTTCGATCGGATACTCGTCTGCCAGGCAATTGCCGGCGGGCACGTTATCCTAACGCCCGATCCGCGTATCACAAAGTATCCCGTCAGGGCGGAATGGTAGTTTCTTGCAAAATCGTCCGGGTTAGTTACTAAAGAATCAAGATCTTGTCAAATGGGTAAAATATTTCTCGCAAAGCCGCCAAGCTCGCAAAGAAGGGCCAAATCATTCAGGTATTTAAAACCCGAGACGTAAAGGTTTTCTTGGCGGTCTTTGCGGCTTTGCGCGAGACGCCTTTCACTTCGGCTTGTCCGGGTTAGGTAAGACGTATGAGCATAGACAAAGAGCTATTCCGTTGCCCGTGGTGTTTGAAGTTCGACCTGTACATCCGGTATCACGATGAGGAATGGGGCGTGCCCGTGCATGATGACCGCATCCATTTTGAATTTTTGATCCTGGAAGGCGCGCAGGCCGGGTTGAGTTGGGCCACGATTCTGAAAAAACGGGAAGGCTACCGCAAGGCGTTCGCTGAATTCGATCCGGTCAAAGTGGCGCGCTTCAGCGAAAAGAAACTGGAGAGACTTCTGCTTGACCCGGGAATCGTCCGCAACCGGCTCAAGGTATATGCAGCGAAGAACAACGCCGAGCGGTTTCTTGAAGTACAGAAAGAGTTCGGGAGTTTTGACAATTACATATGGGGCTTTGTAAAACACAAGCCGATCGTTAACGCGTGGAAAGCCTTGAAGCAGATTCCCGCTACGACAAAAGAATCGGATGCTTTGAGCAAGGATTTAATCAAACGCGGCTTTAAGTTTACGGGCAGCACCGTGGTCTACTCGCACATGCAGGCGTGCGGGCTTGTGAACGATCATTTGGCGCAGTGTTGGCGGCATAAAAAAGTCCGCACTGAGCACCGTTGATGCGCCTGGTCCGTCACTTGCTCTGCGGTTTATCCTGTAAGCGTCCGCTTCTGCGCGCGCCCTCGATCATGCCGAGCATTTCATGTCTGAATTCCTGCTGAAAGATCACAAAGCGAGCCTGCTGCTCAATCGTCAGAATTTCCTTGATGCCGTTTAATTCCTTGTCCCTGAGTTCGTCCAGGATATGACGGTCCTGCTGAAGTTTGTCGAGCGCGATTTTGAGCTTCTGCTCATCCGGTTTGGGGGTTTTCAGTGCTTGCCGGAGCGCTTTCATGGTCTGGGCCTGATCGCGCAAGGTGTCTTTCCGCTGCTGATCGAGGGCGCTTACCAGCGACGATAGTTTTGCGCTGGTCGCGGCGTCGAGTTTGAGCGCTTCCGTGAGCCGCCAAATTTTGACGGCCTCGATTTTTTTTCTTATCTCTTCCTGTTTGTCCGCGGACGGTGGCGCGCCGGGACCGGGCGGATTCGTTTCAGCGAACGCTCCCGGCGTCGTCCCGAATACGGCGGCTGCCGATGCAAGCAGAATGATGCCTCGGAATACCCTGGCCATAATCATCCCTCCTGGTCTAATTGTTCCATCATATTTGAAAACCGTTCTATTTCCTGTGTGTTTAAATCGGCAAGTTCTTCGTAGAGGTCCGCGCTCCGGACCGTAACGAGCGCCGGGGCCGCTTCTTGCGCGATCAAGGCAAGTTCATTGCCGGTCCAGGCCTCCACGGCGTCCATCTCGTTTTGACTGAATTCGGTCACATTCAAGGAATCAACGGCGCCGGTCTCGCTGATGCTTTCGTAGTTCTGCGAAAAAGGCGCGCTCGTGTCTCGCAGGAACGGACGCACGGTAAACCAGGAAATAAGCAGGGCAACGCCGACGACCGAGGCGGCCATGGTCCAGCGAGGGAGCGGTGGCCAAGTCGCAAACCACGAAAGCGTAAAGCGCTTTTTCGTTGCGTTCTGTTGCTGCACAGCCTGGTAGATGCGGTCCGGCATGGTTTTCCAGAACGCTTCGGCCGGCTCGGGCACCGCTTCCCCGGCCATGATGCTGATGAAAGCTAATTCCGTTTTGCAGTCCCCGCAGGTTTCAAGGTGTTTCTCTATAGCCGGGAGCGCAGGCTGATCAACGCTCCGCTCATGATAGGCAGGCAGCAGCAGTTTTATGTTGTTATTTTTGCATGTCATCGTTATTCTCCCGGCGTCCGGCGTCCGGTCCCTCAGTGCTTATTTTCCCACCCATCATCTTTTTAAGCTTCTGCACGGCGTGATGATAGTTCGCTTTTGATGTGCCGACGGAGCATTTCATGATGTCGGCTATTTCTTGGAACTTTTTCTCGTCCTGGATGCGGAGCATCAGCGTGAGCCGCTGTTTTTCCGGAAGCCCGGCCAGTGCCTGGCGCAGGAGCAACCTGCTTTCGTTCTTAATCAGGTTTTCAAGCGTCCGGGGATTTCTTTTTATGACTACGTCATCAATGGACGTCTGCTCGATCCGGGCGCGGTCGCGATACACGTTCTTTGCAAGGTTGATCGCTATCTGGTAGAGCCAGGTTTTGAACGACGATCTGCGCTCAAAAGACCTGAGACCCGTGAAGGCCTTGACGAAGGCCTTCTGCAGGAGGTCCGAAGCGTCCTCGTGATTGCCCACCATGCGGTAGGCCAGCCTATAGAGCGGTTTTTGATATTTCATAACCAGCTCGTTGAACGCTTCACGTTCGCCGGCTGCGGTCCGATTGATCAGTTCTAGGTCTTCATCCATAGTGCGCCGTGCGCTGTGTTGATTCTGACACCGGAAAGAGAAATAAGTTTAGCAACGGGGACCGAGGTATCCCGGGAGTTCATACGGTTTTTGCCGGCGCTGCTTCATGGTCTTTGACGTCTTTGCGCAGGCAGACGCGGTTCCTGCCGGACCGTTTGGCCGCATAGAGCGCTTCGTCGGAAAGGCCGACGAGTTCTTCGGCTTTTTTGGTGTCAAACGGGTACGAGGCCACGCCGATACTGAGGGTCACGTGAAACTCATTTTTCCCGGCCGTGATGGTCGTTTTTTCCATGAGGTTCCTGACGCGTTCCGCCGTCTGCTGCGCCCCCTGGCTGTCCGTGTCCACCATGCCCACGGCAAATTCCTCGCCCCCGTACCTGGCCACGAAGTCGGACCCGCGCACCACTTCTTTCAGCACTCCGGCCACGCGGGTCAGGGCCACGTCCCCCACGGGGTGGCCGTAGGTATCGTTCACTTTTTTGAAGAAGTCTATGTCGACGAGGAGGATCGAAAATGGCCGAGGCTCGCGGCTGAGCCGTTTGCACTCCTCGGACAGTTTTTCCATGAACGTCCTGTGATTCAAGAGGCCGGTCAGTCCGTCGGTGCGAGCCATGTCGCGTATGCTTTTGTGCAGCATGCTGTTGTCCACTACCATGGACACCTGGTTCAGGAGCGTGTCCATGAAATTGCGGTGGTATTCGGTAAAAGCGTCGGCCCGGAGCGAGCTGAGAAGCGCCGCTCCGATGAACTTATCCCGCGCCACGAGCGGCCTGCCGAACAGCGACTTTATGGGGTTCTGGAGTTCTTTTACGGGGAAGAGGCCGATCTCCCGTCCGCGTTCTCCGAGGTCGGGGTCATAGTGGATCTTCGCGCTGCGGCGGTCTTGCCACTGGGTCAGCATGTGCGAGAGGATGGCGCTCTGCGCCAACGGAAAGCGGCTGCCGATGAATTTATGGCCGTATCCCTGAAGCATGGTGATGATCGCGTCGCCGGTCACTTCGTCGTACAGCAGGAACGCGCAGAAGTCAAAGGGCACGACGGACCTGATTTGCGAAGTCAGTTGGTCAAGGACTTTGTCGATTTCCAGGCTGCTGCTCAGGACCGAACTCATCTCATGAAGCGCGGCGAAGTTCTTTGCGCGTATGTCTACCTCGAGAGAAACGCGGATGTTTTCGATGATCGTGCCGAAGAAGGGAGTGAAGCGGCCGAGCGTGTTCTGCAGCTCCTCGGGAAAAGCCCCGGGTTCGAGGCTGTCCAGCACCAGTACGCCCGCGACCCGGTCTCCCTGCGAGAGCGGAACGGCGAGGACCGACTGAATGGGCTCGTCCCCGGTGTAGTAGCC
This sequence comes from Nitrospirota bacterium, assembly GCA_041491325.1. GTDB lineage: Bacteria > Nitrospirota > UBA9217 > UBA9217 > UBA9217 > JBAZLV01. The sequence continues at coordinate 5,266 of JBGPUS010000101.1, forward strand.
GAGGCTTGCGGCGGAGATCACTCTGTTCGGCACGTACTGGACCCGGTTCTGGGCCGCGCAAATACCGACAAGGCCGTTTCCCTTTTTGAATTCCATGGGCGAGGAGGACAGCGCCCGGTTCCGGCTCCGAATGCCTCTCAGCAGGAACACGCCGTCATCGCGGTCGTCGAGAAAGAGGGCATAGGTGTGGGCCGGCACGAGATACGACACGATGTCGATGAGCATACCGAAGGCGTCTTCCCGCACGCGCGCCGCGCTGACATGCGTCGCCTGGCGTTGCTTCTCGGTCAGGGCCTCTACGCCGGCGCCGCCGGCCAGGGGATCGATTGCATCCGCGTCGGACAGCAGCTTTTCATAGCGGTCCGTGGCACGCTTCGTCTCTTTCCTGAAACCGGACGCAAAACGCGTGGAGACATACGCGAGGCCGCAAAGCGCGGCCGCAAAACCGCCGAACGTCATCCAGGACGCGTGGCCGGTTAGGGCAAGATTGGCGGCTTCGAGGCTGAGGCTTATGCCCGCGACCGGATACGCCCAGGTGCGATGTTGAAACGCGGCGCCGGCCGTCAGGAGAAAATAGAAGGGGAACAGGGGTGAGCCGGGCCCGCCGGTCAATTGGATGAAAAAATTGAGGCCGATAACGGCGAGCACGAAGAAATGAAGTCCCGGGGAATTTTTTTTAATGAACAGCGCATGGTAGGAAATAAGGAAGATCAGGGCGATGAACCCGGCTGCCCAGGGGATCAGATAATGGCTGGACAGGCCCGGACCGCGAAACAAGCCTAATCCAGCGGAAATACAATAAAGGACCAGTCCGGGAATGATGACATTGTTCAAGCTTTCCTTCTCCTGCGCGACTCTTCTTCCAGGTATTTATGGTAGAGGACGTCCCACTCGCGGCTGCCCTCGGGGATCCTGCGCGAAAGAGACTGGATCGTGCGGCGCGCGGCCGCGTCGGCCTCGTCCTCGAACTGGAGTTCCGTCGTGATAGTCCGTTTGAGTTCGCGGAGAAGCCTTTCCTCAGACTGCACGAGCTCGACGTCTTTGCTTCTGACCAGCGCATCCTGGATCAGGTGGGAAAGATGGAATATCCGGTCTTCGGTCAGCCTCACAGCACGAACCCCCTCTCTTTTGCGAGCCGTTGTTTCGTGAGTTCGAATACTTTACGGTAGTCCATCTGGCCCTTGGCGATCTCCGCTTCGTGGGCCGCGAGGACCTTCTTGACTTCCTCGTTCAGTTTGTCTTCTTCGAGCATGTTTTTCGTTATTACATCGGCAATCCCGGCCGATACGGCGCTTTTCGGCGCGGTATAGGCGACCAACCCGTTCTTTTCAAGGTTCGTTGCGATTGCATCAGCAATATGTTTGATCATTTCCTTGTGAAGGCGCATTCATGACCTCTCAACCGTGCATTATATCAGAAACAAGGGGGAATCGGAAAAAATACTTTTTGCGGGACGTCAGGTTTTGTGCTCGTGGTCCCGCACCTTGCGGAAGTCCGCCCAGATGTCCACGATGCCGAAGGCGATGACGAAGACAACAGACGGCATTACGAGGATGAGCGAATGAATGAGGAAACGGAGGGCGGGACGGATGCGCGCTTTTCCGAGATAATAATCCAGCAGGGCGATTCCCTGAGCAAGGTACAGGGTCACGAACAGTATGGCTAAATTCCACCCCGCGATTTTTACCAGGTCATTCGGGACCGCGAAGCAGGCAAGCGCGGTTATAAGGCCCCATACCCAGGAATCCGGCGCATGCCACAGCGCAAGCGGAGCCTGCGCCGGGAGCGCGGAGTCGCCCGGCCATCTCGTGAGCGCTTCGCGGGCCATGCCGTAGCAGAACGCAGCCTGGGCCGTGGAGCTTGCC